>DATFGD010000057.1:0-3544 GCA_035249725.1 Burkholderiales bacterium | reverse complement strand
CAGGCCGATGTTGGGATCGACCTCCACGTGCGTGCGCATATGCATGACGCCATTCAGCGCGCATTGCTCGAGGGTTTCGCGCGCGCGCGCGTACACATCCTCCACCGTGAACGTACTCTTGACCGAGGACGTGCGCATCATGTGATCCATTGCACGCCGGTCCGAGGCCGGCGCGACCCGGTCGAGTATGCGCGACTTGTCGAGATGGAAATGGCTTTCGACCAGTCCGCCCGATACGAAATGGCCGCCGGCATCGAAGCTGCTGCCATCAGCCGCGAGACGGGATTCGATGGCGGCGATGCGTCCGCCCGCGATGCCGATGTCCACCACCCGCGCTTCACCGTCGACCAGCCGCGCGTTGCGCAAAATGAGATCGAACGCCACCGTGGCAACCTCCTTGGAATGATGAGAGCGTGAGTTTACGTCACCTGTGAAGCGCCTTGCAGCTCTGCCCCCTATATAGCAAGCATCTGGCATGGGCGCGCGCCGTGAGCTATGGTAGCGCCTTGCCCAATCAAGAATAGTCAGGAGGCCTTATGAAAAACGGGATTGCGTGGCTCACCGCGCTCGGATGCGCGATCGGTGCGGTGAACGCGTTCGCGCAGGCCTACCCCGCGAAACCGATACGCGTCATCGTGCCGTTCCCCGCGGCGGGCGCGGCAGATATTCTGGCCCGGTCGATCGGGCAGGAACTCACGAAGGCATGGGGCCAGCAAATCGTGGTCGATAATCGCCCCGGGGCGGGCGGCAACATCGGCGCCGATCTCGTGGCCAAGTCGGCGCCCGACGGCTACACGCTGCTGCTGGCCGCCGCCACCACCCATGCATCGAGCGTCTCGCTCTACTCCAAGCTGCCGTACAACCTGGAGAAGGACCTCCTTCCGGTCACGCTCGCCGCGAACATCTCCCACATCCTGCTCACGCACCCGTTGCTTCCGGCAAAATCGGTGAAGGAGCTGGTGGCACTCGCCAAATCCCAGCCGGACAAACTCAACTGGGGCCTGCAAGGCAACGGCACGCTATCGCATCTCGAAACTGAGCTGTTCAAGACGCTTTCCGGTGTCCAGGTGACCCTGGTGCCGTACAAAGGCAGCGCCCCGGGGTTGACCGACCTCATTGCGGGGCACATCCAGGTTTTCTTCGACAGCGTCCCGCCGGCGCTGCCGCACGTTCAGTCCCGCAAGCTGCGCGGGATTGCCGTGGCCGGCTCCAAACGCTCGCCCGCCATTCCGGATATGCCCACGATCGGAGAATCGCTCAAGGGATTCGAGGCTGACAACTGGTTCGGCGTGATGGCGCCTTCCGGAACCCCGCGCGATGTCATCGTCAAACTGAACACCGAGGTCGTCAAGATCCTCTCCAATCCGGAGATCCAGAAGACGATGCTTACGCGCGGCGCGGTGCTTCATCCCAGCACACCCGATGAGTTCGCGGCGATCATCAAGTCGGACATTGCCAAATGGGGCAAAGTCGCGCGCGCGGCCGGCATCAGGATAGAGTGACGGAGCGTTTCATGCGCGAAGACGCACAGGACGCGGCCGGCCGCGTCGACGAACAAAGGCTGTGGCAGCGCCACATGGAGATGGCCGGGATTGGCGCCATTCCCGGCAACGGCGTCAATCGCGCCGCGTTTTCGAAGGAGGATATCGCGGCGCGCCAGCGCTTGATCGCGTGGGCCCGCGCGCGGCGCTTCAGTGTCGCGATGGATGCCATCGGGAATCTCTTCATCCGCCGCAGCGGAACCGAACCCGATGCCGCGCCGGTGATGACCGGCAGTCACATGGACAGCCAGCCGCGCGGCGGACGTTTCGACGGCATGTACGGCGTGCTGGCCGGGCTCGAAGCGCTCGAAGCGATTGACGCGGCGGGCATACGCACGCGCCGGCCGCTGGAACTCGTTGCCTGGAGCAACGAAGAGGGCGGCCGGTTTGCACCCTGCACGATGGGCTCGGCGGTATACACCGGCGCACGTGCGATCGGGGACTTTCTCGAAGCGAAGGATAACGAGGAAATCGCGCTGAAGGATGCGCTGGCGGAGACGCTCGCTGCCTTCCCCGATGTCGAACGGCGACCGCTCAACGCGCCTGCCGCGGCCTACATTGAAGCGCATATCGAACAGGGACCGGTCCTTGAGCGCGAAGGCAAAACCATAGGCGTGGTGACCGGCATTCAGGGCTTGCGGTGGTTCAACATCGAAATTTCCGGCGAGGGCGCGCACGCCGGCACCACGCCGGTGGCGTCGCGCAAGGACGCGCTGCGCGAAGCCGTTGCGGCGATACACGCGCTGCACGAGCTTACGCGCGATGCCAGCGACACGGTGCGCTTCACGATCGGCCGCATGCTGGTTACACCGAATTCACCCAACACCGTGCCGAGCCACGTGCTGTTTTCCGTCGATTTGCGCCATCCCGATCCGGACACGATCGCGCGTCTCGGAAATGCCGTCGAGCCCGCTATCCGCAACGCCGTGAACCGCTGCTCGGTCACAATCACGCCGACTCTGCACGACGATCCCTGCAGCTTCGATCCCACGGTAGTCGCGTGCGTGGAAAGCGCGGCACAAGCGCTCAATCTGTCGTATCGGCGCATGCCTTCGGGCGCGAGCCACGATGCGATGTACATGGCGCGCGTCTGTCCGACCGGTATGATCTTCGTCCCTTGCGAGAAGGGCATCAGCCACAACGAAGCGGAAAATGCAAGACCCGGAGACCTTGCCGCCGGCGCACGCGTACTGACCGCCGCCTTGCTCGACCTCGCCAACCGGTAGTCGGGCGGTTTTTGCGTAACTACCGGCCTCGCGCGTAATCCAAAGTGCAGTTCGCGGCCGTTATGGCTGAAGGAGCCGCTTGTATAATGCCCGCTCTGCAGGCAAACCGACAACGTTCACCTTCATGAAGCTTTACGCGCTGACCATCTTCACGAGCGCGTTTCTGCTCTTCCTCGTCCAGCCCATCATCGCGAAGCAGATCCTGCCGTGGTTCGGCGGGTCTGCTGCGGTCTGGGCGACCTGTCTCGTGTTTTTCCAGTTCTTGTTGCTGTTTGGTTATGCCTACACCGACTGGACCACGCGCACGCTCAAGCCCCGAACGCAGGTCACGTTCCACGTTGCCTTGCTCGCGCTGAGCATTGCCTTGCTGCCCATCATTCCCGATGCGGCATGGAAGCCAGCCGCGGACGACGATCCCACCTGGCGCATACTGGGGCTGCTGACGGCGACCATCGGTCTACCCTATTTCTTGCTGTCCACCACCGGGCCGCTCGTGCAGGCATGGTTTGCACGTACTTATCCTGCAGGAACGGTGTACCGGCTCTTCGCGCTTTCGAACTTCGGCTCCCTTCTCGCACTGATCGCCTATCCGTTTGCCGTCGAACCGTGGATTACGGGGCCGCAGCAGTCGTACGGATGGACAGCGGGCTACGCCGCCTTCGTGCTGCTGTGCTCGGCCTCGGCGATATACAGTGTCCGGCGCGCGTATTCGACGGCGGCTGCTGGCGCGGGCACCATGGCCACCGACCGCGGGCCTGTGCCTGGCGTGCGCGACTG
>DATFGD010000056.1:0-7498 GCA_035249725.1 Burkholderiales bacterium | reverse complement strand
CGCGAGAGCGCACGCCGAGCTCCTGCGCGGCGTGGAAAGCCGGCTCTAGCGCATCATGGCGGAACCCGTCACCATTGCGCGCCCTTATGCCGAAGCCGTATTCAAGCTGGCGCGCGAGAAAAACGATCTCGCGGGCTGGTCGCGCGTGCTCGCCGAGCTGGAAACGCTGGTGAATGATCCGCAGATGCAAACCTGCATCGGCGACCCGAATGTCAGCGCTCAACAACTCGAAGCGCTGATATTGGGCATTGCGGGCGAGAGCGTGGACGGCGCGGGCCGCAATTTCGTACAAGTGCTCATTGGCAACGACCGCCTCACGCTTTTGCCGGAGATTCGCGCGCTTTACGAAGAACTGCGGCGCGAGCACGAAGGGATACTGGAAGCCAGGGTCATTTCGGCGTTTCCTATCGACGAGCAACAGTTGGCGCAGCTGGTGGCCAAGCTCGAGGCGAAATATCGGCGCAAGATCAGCGCGCAGGTCGAAGTGGACCCCCAGTTGATAGGCGGAGTGCAGATCATCATCGGGGACCAGGTGATCGACGCCACGGTGCGTGGCCAGCTCGACGCGATGGCAGCCGCGCTTACCCACTAGGAGTCATATATGCAGCTCAATCCTTCCGAAATCAGTGAACTCATCAAAAGCCGGATTCAGAATCTGCCGGCGACCGTCGAAGCGCGCACCCAGGGTACGGTCGTGTCCGTCACGGACGGCATTTGCCGCGTCCATGGCCTGGCGGATGCCATGCAGGGCGAGATGCTGGAGTTTCCACGCAACACCTTCGGTCTCGCGCTCAATCTCGAGCGCGACTCGGTGGGTGCGGTCGTGCTCGGCGAATATGAGCATATTACGGAAGGCGACGTGGTTAAAACCACCGGACGCATTCTGGAAGTGCCGGTGGGCCGCGAATTGATCGGGCGCGTGGTCAATGCGCTGGGCCAGCCGATCGACGGCAAGGGGCCGATCAATGCCAAGATGACGGATGTGATCGAGAAGGTCGCGCCCGGCGTGATCGCACGGCAGTCCGTGTCGCAACCGGTTCAGACGGGTCTCAAGTCCATCGACTCCATGGTGCCGATCGGCCGTGGACAGCGCGAACTCATCATCGGCGATCGCCAGACCGGTAAGACGGCAGTCGCGCTGGATACGATCATCAATCAGAAGGGCAAAGACCTGATTTGCATCTACGTTGCTGTCGTGCAGAAAGCGTCTTCCATCAAAAACGTGCTGCGTAAACTCGAGGAGCACGGTGCGATGGACTACACCACCGTCGTTGCCGCATCCGCTTCGGAGTCCGCGGCCATGCAATACATCGCGCCTTACTCGGGCTGCACCATGGGCGAGTACTTCCGCGACCGCGGGCAGGACGCGCTCATTATCTATGACGATCTGACCAAGCAGGCATGGGCATATCGCCAGGTCTCGCTTCTGTTACGTCGCCCCCCGGGCCGCGAAGCCTATCCGGGCGACGTGTTTTATCTCCATTCGCGGCTGCTCGAGCGCGCGGCGCGCGTAAACCCCGATTACGTCGAGAAGTTCACCAACGGTGCGGTCAAAGGCCAGACCGGTTCGCTTACCGCACTGCCGATCATCGAGACACAGGCCGGCGACGTGACCGCGTTTGTGCCGACGAACGTGATTTCGATCACCGATGGCCAGATCTTTTTGGAGACCGATCTTTTCAACGCGGGCATCCGTCCGGCCATCAACGCGGGAATTTCGGTGTCGCGGGTGGGCGGCGCGGCACAGACCAAAGTCATCAAGCGGCTGGGTGGTGGCGTGCGCCTCGCACTCGCGCAGTATCGCGAGCTTGCGGCGTTTGCGCAGTTCGCGTCCGACCTTGATGAGGCGACACGCAAGCAGCTCGAGCGCGGCCGCATGGTCACCGAACTCATGAAGCAGCCGCAGTATGAACCGCTGCAGGTGTGGGAAATGGCGTTAACGCTGTTCGCTGTCAACAACGCCTATTTCGATGACGTAGACGTCAGGAAGGCGCTCCTCGCCGAGCGCTCGATGCGCGACTACATCAAGGGCAAGTATGGCGACCTGGTGAGGCGCATAGAAGAGACCAAAGACCTCGTGAAGGAAGACGAAGAGCAATTGCACCAGGCGGTCAAGGACTGGAAGACGAACGGCATTTACTAGGCCAATAGACTCTAAGTAAGCGCTCACAACATGCCGGGATCAAAGGAAATACGCAATAAGATCAAGAGCGTGCAAAACACGCGCAAGATCACCAAGGCCATGGAAATGGTCGCGGCATCGAAAATGCGGCGCGCCCAGGAACGCATGCGCATGGCGCGCCCTTATGCCGAGAAGATTCGCAACGTCGCCGCGCACATCAGCCATGCCAACCCCGAATACCGACATCCTTTTCTTGTGGAGCGGGATACGGTGAAGCGGATCGGGCTTATCGTGGTGACGACCGACAAGGGCCTGTGCGGCGGACTCAACACGAACGTCCTGCGGCTCGCCCTGGGGGCAATGAAGGATTGGGAAGGCGCCGGCGAAGGTCTGGAAGTTTGCGCGATTGGGAACAAGGGACTTGGATTCATGCAGCGCCTCGGTGCCGGCGTTGTTTCACACGTCACAGGGTTAGGCGATCGGCCGCACATGGAAAAACTCATTGGCGCGGTCAAGATCATGCTGGACGGTTACAGCCAGGACCGCTTCGACCGCCTCATGATTTTTTACACGCGGTTCATCAATACGATGAAGCAGGAGCCGGTGATGGAGCAGTTGCTGCCGCTTTCCGGCGAAACGCTCGGCGCGCCTGAGGGTTCGTGGGATTACATCTACGAGCCGGAGGCAAGGGCGGTGCTCGACCAGGTCTTGACCCGGTATATCGAGGGCCTGATCTATCAGGCCGTGGCCGAGAACATGGCTTCCGAACAGTCGGCGCGCATGGTGGCGATGAAGGCGGCTTCGGACAATGCCGGCAGCGTGATCGACGAGCTTACGTTGATCTACAACAAGACGCGCCAGGCATCGATCACCAAGGAGTTGTCTGAAATCGTGGGTGGCGCAGCGGCGGTATGACCTATATGTATCAGAGCAAGGAATGACCATGGTTGAGGGAAGAATCGTTCAGTGTATCGGGGCTGTAATCGACGTGGAATTCCCGCGCGACCAGATGCCCAGGATTTACCACGCGCTCGAAATGCAGGGCACGGAACTGACGCTTGAAGTCCAGCAGCAGCTCGGCGACGGCGTGGTGCGGACCATCGCGCTCGGCTCGGCGGAAGGCTTGCGGCGGGGCATGGCGGTCACGAACACCGGCGCCCCGATCTCGGTGCCCGTCGGCCCCAAGACACTTGGCCGCATCATGGATGTGCTCGGCCGGCCCATCGACGAAGGCGGCCCCATCGGCGCCGAGAAGACCATGTCGATTCATCGCAAAGCGCCCGCTTTCGAGGAGCTGTCACCGTCGCAGGACCTCCTCGAGACCGGTATCAAGGTTATCGACTTGATCTGCCCCTTTGCCAAAGGCGGCAAAGTGGGGTTGTTCGGTGGTGCGGGCGTCGGAAAAACCGTCAACATGATGGAATTGATCCGCAACATCGCGATCGAGCATTCCGGTTTCTCGGTCTTCGCGGGCGTGGGCGAGCGCACGCGCGAGGGAAACGACTTCTATCACGAGATGAAGGAGTCGAAGGTTCTCGACAAGGTGGCTCTGGTCTACGGCCAGATGAACGAACCTCCGGGCAACCGGCTGCGGGTGGCGCTCACCGGGCTCACCATGGCGGAACACTTCCGTGATGAAGGGCGTGATGTGCTGCTCTTCATCGACAACATCTACCGTTATACGCTGGCGGGCACTGAAGTGTCGGCCTTGCTTGGCCGAATGCCTTCCGCAGTGGGGTATCAGCCGACGCTCGCCGAAGAAATGGGGCGATTGCAGGAGCGCATCACGTCCACCAAAACCGGCTCGATCACGTCCATACAGGCGGTGTACGTGCCCGCCGACGACCTGACAGACCCTTCGCCCGCCACCACGTTCGGCCACCTGGACTCGACCGTGGTGCTCTCCCGCGATATTGCCTCACTCGGGATCTATCCGGCGGTGGATCCGCTCGACTCGACGTCACGCCAGCTTGATCCGCACGTCGTGGGCGAAGAGCACTACACGACCGCGCGCCAGGTGCAGGCAACGCTGCAGCGCTACAAAGAACTGCGCGACATCATCGCCATTCTCGGTATGGACGAGCTTTCGCCGGAAGACAAGTTGGTTGTCTCGCGTGCGCGCAAGATTCAGCGCTTCCTGTCGCAGCCATTCAACGTGGCGGAAGTGTTCACCGGCCAGAAAGGCAAGTATGTGTCCCTCAAGGAGACGATCCGGGGCTTCAAGATGATTGTGGGAGGGGAATGTGATCAATTGCCGGAACAGGCGTTCTACATGGTCGGACCGATCGATGAGGCTTTCGAAAAGGCGAAGACCCTACAGTAAGGGTCTAACCGCCCTTCCTCGTACATACAGCCATGGCCCTCACCCTACACATCGACGTCGTCAGCGCGGAAGAATCGATTTATTCCGGCGAAGCGGAGTTCGTCGTGCTTCCCGGCGAAGCTGGGGAATTGGGCATTTACCCGCGCCACACGCCGCTCATCACTCGAATTCGGCCGGGCGAAGTGCGCATCAAGCCGGCCGGTGGGGGCGATGAAGAATTGATCTTCGTGGCGGGCGGGATACTGGAAGTGCAGCCCAAGGTCGTGACCGTTCTTGCCGACACCGCGATCCGCGGCCACGATCTCGACGAGGCCAAGGCGCTCGAAGCGAAAAAGCAGGCCGAGGAGGCGATGCAGAACCGCACCTCCAAGCTGGAGATTGCCAAGGCCCAGGCCGAGCTTGCCGAGGCCGTTGCACAGCTCGCGGCAATTCAAAAGCTGCGCAAGAAGCGTTGAGTTCGCGGTAACGCCAGCAGACCGCGGCGTTCACCTGTCGCAAAGGGAGGCCATGAATCATTTCCCGTGCGAGCGGCTGCCAACAGGCGGGACGCGCCCTTTTTCCCCATGCAAACCAAGTGCCCGGATCGCGTAGATCTGCTTGTGATCGGAGGGGGCATCAATGGCGCGGGTGTTGCGCGCGATGCCGCTGGCCGCGGGCTCTCGGTTCTTCTGGTCGAACAGGGTGACCTGGGCTGCGCGACCAGCTCTGCCAGCAGCAAACTCATCCATGGCGGGCTGCGTTATCTCGAGCATTACGAATTCCGCCTGGTTGCCGAAGCGCTTTCCGAGCGCGAAGTGCTGCTTGGTACGGCGCCGCATCTCGTGCGTCCCATGCGGTTCGTCATGCCCCACGTGCCGGCGCTGCGGCCTGCATGGATGATACGCGCCGGCCTGCTCCTGTACGATTATCTCGCCCGTCGCCAAACACTGCCCGCCTCGCGTGCGATCCATCTGCAGCACAGTAACTTAGGGGCGGGCCTCAAAACCGGACTCACTCGAGGCTTTGTTTATTCCGACTGCTCGGTCGATGATGCGCGCCTCGTGGTGCTCACCGCGCGTGCGGCAGCGGAGTCGCGCGCCACGGTTCTCCCCCGAACGAGATGCACCAGCGCTCGGCGCGAGGGCTCGATGTGGCGGGCAGCGGTGCGCCTTGCAGACGGTTCGGAATGCGAGGTGGCGGCACGGGCGCTTGTAAATGCCACCGGCCCGTGGGCAAGGCAATTTCTGCGCGATGTCGTGCAGATTCCTACGGCCTTCAATTTGAAACTCGTGCAGGGCAGCCACATCCTGGTGCCGCGTCTTTACGAGGGCGGCCACGCATTCATCCTGCAAAACGAGGACCGGCGTGTCATTTTCGTTTACGGTTACGAAAGCGACTACACGTTGATCGGCACGACGGAGGTTGAACTGACAGGGGCGCCGGATGGATGCTCGACGAGTGCGGCCGAGGTGAGCTATCTGGTGCGCGCGGCCAACCGCTACTTCGAACGCCAGATCACCGTGGCCGACGTCGTTTGGCATTATTGCGGCATCCGCCCCCTTTTTGACGACGGTTCGGTGAACCCTTCTGCCATCTCGCGCGATTATGTGCTGCACATCGATGGGTCTGCACGGGAAGCGCCGGTGCTGTCGGTGTTCGGCGGCAAGATCACAACCTATCGCCGGCTCGCCGAGCAGGTTTTGGAAAAGCTTACGCCTTGGTTTAGAAACCTCGGCCCGGCCTGGACGGCACGCAGCGCTTTGCCGGGCGGAAGCCTCGGCGGAGGTCTCGAGGCGCATGTCCAACGGTTGACCCAGCGCTACCCGATGCTCCCGCGCACCCTGCTCGCGTCTTTGGCGCGCCGACACGGTGGGCTTGCAAGCGACGTCCTCGGAAACGCGCGCACTGAAACCGACCTCGGGGAACATTTTGGAGGGCAATTGTTTGCTCGCGAGGTGCAGCACTTTATCCAGAACGAATGGGCGATGTCCGCTGACGATGTGCTTTGGCGGCGGACCAAGTCGGGGCTGCATCTCGCACCCTCAGAGCAGCAGGCGCTCGCCCGGTTCATCGCCCAGCGCGCCGATACGGCTATGCGATAATTCCTGCAATGACAGTCAATGTCGTGATTCTTGCCGCGGGTCAGGGCAAGCGCATGTTTTCGGAGCGGCCCAAGGTGCTGCACCTGCTCGCCGGCCGGCCGTTGCTTGCACATGTCATCGGCACCGCGCAAGCCTTGGGCGCGTCTCGCATCTGTGTGGTCTACGGACACGGCGGAGACGAAGTGCCGCGGGCGATGGCTCATGCGGGCGTCGTCTTTGTGAGACAGGAACCCCAACTCGGCACGGGGCATGCGTTGAGAGCGGCGCTGCCCCGTCTTGGTCAGGCTGAACGCACGCTTGTGCTTTATGGAGACGTTCCACTGGTCCGTGCCGAGGCGTTGCGGGCGCTACTGGCGGGTGAGGTACAGCGCGTAGCGGTGCTCAGCGCCGACCTCGATGACCCCGCCGGCTACGGTCGCATCCTTCGCGATGCGGGCAATGGGGTCATGTGCATCGTCGAGGACAAGGACGCTTCCCCCGCGCAGCGCGCGATCCGGGAAGTAAATACGGGCATCATGGTGTTGCCCACAGCCCGGCTGACCGATTGGCTTTCGCGGATCACCAACCAAAATGCGCAGGCTGAATACTATCTCACCGACGTGGTCGCGCTGGCACTTGCAGACGGCATCGCCGTGGAGGTGGTGAAGGCCGGAGCGGCATGGGAAACACTCGGCGTAAACAGTCGGGCGCAACTCGCGCGCGTCGAACGGCTGTTTCAGCAGCAGTGTGCGACGCGCCTCATGGAACAGGGTGTTACGCTCGTGGATCCCATGCGGTTCGATCTGCGCGGGGAAATGGTTTGTGCGCACGACGTGCGCATCGACGTGAATTGCGTATTCGAAGGCAGAGTGACGCTGGGCGCGGGCGTCGAGGTGGGCGCCAATTGCGTGATGCGCAATGTCGAGGTCGGCGCGGGAACGCGTATCGAGCCGTTCACGCATATCGACGAAGCGACGATCGGCGCGCAGTGCC
>DATFGD010000055.1:0-9824 GCA_035249725.1 Burkholderiales bacterium | reverse complement strand
TGCCACTGCTCCAACTCCTCGCGCCGCAGGCCAATGCGAGCCCTTCTCCGGCGCGTCATCCGGTGCGCGCGCTCATTCTTGCGCCGACCCGGGAGCTGGCCGCACAGGTCGAGGAAAGCGTACGTACCTACGGGAGGCACTTGCCGCTACGCTCCACCGTCGTCTACGGCGGTGTGGACATCGCCCCGCAGACGAAGGCGCTGCATGCGGGCGTGGAAATTCTGGTCGCGACCCCAGGGCGGCTTCTCGATCACATGCAGCAGAAGGCGGTCAATCTGTCGCGCGTCGAAATCCTCGTGCTCGACGAAGCCGACCGCATGCTCGACATGGGATTCTTGCCGGACCTCAAACGCATACTTGCGGCGTTGCCGCGCCAGCGGCAAAACCTGCTTTTTTCCGCCACGTTTTCCGACGACATCCGCCGGCTCGCATCCCAACTGCTGCACAGTCCCACGCTGATCGAGGTCGCCCGGCGCAACGCGCCCGCCGAACTCGTATCACATCAGGTGTACGAAATATCCGCACCGCGCAAGCGCGCATTGCTTGCGCACTTGGTCCGCACACGTGAAATCAGTCAGGCCTTGGTGTTCGTGCGCATGAAACGCGACGCCAACCGTCTCGCCCGCGAGCTGGTACGCGATGGCATCGCCGCGACCGCGATCCACAGCGATCGCAGCCAATCCGAGCGCGAGCTTGCCCTCGCCGACTTCAAACAGGGCAATGCGACGGTGTTGGTCGCAACCGACATCGCTGCGCGGGGCCTGGACATCGAGCAGCTTCCGTTCGTCATCAATTACGAACTGCCCTATTCCCCGGAGGACTACGTGCACCGCATCGGCCGCACGGGGCGGGCCGGACTGCCCGGGGAGGCCATTTCGCTCGTCAGTCCCGAGGAAACCAGACTGCTCGGGGAAGTCGAGAAGATGCTGAAGCGCAAGCTTCCGCGCATGGAAGCACCCGCGTTCGATCGCGTTCCTGCGCCGCAGAAGACCCAACGCAGGCGCGACCATTACGATCAGCGCAGGCCACCGGCACCGCGCGTGCTGGCGGATGCCGCAGTGAATCACAATCCGGAGTCCACCTTCGACTTCAGCAAGCCTTACGAGCCGGCAGCCCACACGGAGCCGCAACCGACGCATCCCTTGCCGGGCCGCGGCCGCCTGAACCGCCCGACCGCCGCTCTCTTGGGCGGTGGCCCGGCGGTGCGCAAGCCCAAGAAATAAGGCCAACCTGCAGCGCTCCCATGGACGCGCTCGACCTGACATCGCCGCTATACTGATCGCAAGCGTCGTGCCGCTTTTATTGCGATAACTTACATCATGACATCTGCCAAGCGCGTTACTGCAAAAGAACTCCAATCGATGCTGCGCGACGGTGGAGAAATCGCACTGCTCGACGCGCGCGAAGCGGGCCAGTTCGGCGAATCGCATCTACTCTTCGCAACACCCCTTCCGTATAGCCGGCTGGAACTGGACATCGCGGCGCTCGTCCCGCGTCGATCGGCACGCGTGGTGTGGTGCGATGACGGCGAAAGCGGTATCGCGGACATTGCATCCCGACGCTTGCGGGACGCCGGTTACGGTGACGTTGCCGTGCTCGACGGCGGCACGCGCGGATGGTGCGACGCAGGGTACTCGCTGTTCGCGGGCGTCAACGTCCCGAGCAAGCTCTTTGGGGAACTCGTCGAGCACGTGTACCACACGCCACGCCTCTCGGCTCAGGACCTTCTGGCCATGAAAGAGTCGGGCGAGGATTTCGTGGTGCTCGATGGGCGACCATTGAGTGAGCACCACAAGATGACCATTCCCGGCAGCATCTGCTGCCCCAACGCCGAGCTGCCGTACCGCATAGCGAGCATCGTCCGCCACCCGAATACGAAAATCATTGTGAATTGCGCCGGCCGAACCCGTTCGATACTCGGCGCGCAGACGCTCATCAACTTCGGCGTGCCGAATCCAGTCTACGCGCTCGAAAACGGCACGCAGGGTTGGCGTTTGGCCGATCTCGAACTCGAATACGGCTCCGCGCGAAAGTATCCGGACAAAGTCGATGAACGTGCCCTGGCCGCGCAACAAACCGCCGCGCGCAAGCTCATGGCCCGGTTTTCAATCTCGACTGTCACAGCGGCACAGGCGCAAGGATGGCTCTCCGAATCGGACCGCACCACTTATGTGTGCGACGTGCGCACGCCGGAGGAATTTCAGGCCGGCTCGCTTCCCGGCGCGATCCATGCGCCCGGCGGGCAGCTCATACAGGCGACCGATCAATGGATTGGCGTGCGCAATGCCCGCGTGGTACTCGCGGATGCCGGCGAACACGTGCGCGCCCCGATGGTGGCAAGCTGGCTGAAACAACTGGGGTACCAAGCGTACGTACTGGAAGGGGGCGTACGATCGAATCTCGTCGTCCCCCGACCCGTTGAGCCCGCGCTGCCCGATATTCCGAGCGTATCGGCGGCCGAGTTGAAACGTAGCTTGGAATCGGCCCGCTGCACCGTCCTGGATGTCAGTGCAAGCATGCAATACCGCAAAGCGCACATCCCCGGCAGCCGCTGGAGCATACGCCCGCGCATCGTGGCTGATACACGTCGCGCCACCGCAACCGTCGTGCTGGTAGGCGACGACGGCATCGCACGGCTCGCGGCAAAGGATCTGCTCGAGTCGGGCGCGCAGGACGTGCGCCTCCTCGCCGGAGGCCTTGGCGCCTGGACCGCCGACGGCTATCCAACCGAAGCGTCGCCCGCGACCCCGCCCGACTTGGAATGCATCGACTATCTCTTCTTCGTGCACGACCGCCATGCCGGAAACCGTGAGGCGATGAAGCAATACCTCGCCTGGGAGACGGGCCTGATCGCACAGCTCGACGAGAAGGACCGGGAGTTGTTCAAAGTCGGCATGCAGTAAAAGGGCATCATCCCGTTCCAAACGCGCCCTTGGGGGCGTCATCAGGCCGGCTCTGGCTCCGGCGTATGCGGAAAATGACGCGCGCGCCGATTCAGCATAAAGTACGATGAAATTCGCCTGGTGCTATCCGAATACAAGGAGGAATTATGGTACGAGCGGCAATCGTAGGCCTCGGCTGGTGGGGTAAGACCATCGTTGACGCGGTGCAGGGCAAGACCGACAAGATCGCTTTCGTGGCTGCGAATACCCGAACGCGCACCAAGGCTGAAGCGTTCTGCCGGGAGAGAAAGCTCGAATTGCGGGATGATCTCGACGCCATCCTGCACGATCCCAACATCGACGCGGTTGTCTACACCACGCCGCACAGTCAGCACGAAGAGCACGTGCGGCGCGCGGCGGAAGCAGGAAAGCACGTTTGCGTTGAAAAACCGTTTACGCTGACCGTCCGGAGCGCAAGAGCCGCCATCGATGCGGTGAAGAAGGCAGGCGTCGTGCTGGCCGTCGATTTTCAGCGCCGTTTTCATCCCTCCATCGATGAAATCCGCAAGCGCGTGCGCGACGGCAGCCTCGGCACCCTCTCCTTCTGCGTGGGCGAAGTTTCATCGCCCAGCGGGCTTGCTCTGCCCAAGGAATCCTGGCGCACCAACCCCGAGGAAACACCGGCCGGCGCAATGACCGGCCTCGGCGTGCACCTCGTGGACGGCTTCATCGACCTGTGCGGCGAAGTCGAAGAGGCGTATTGCATCAATACGCGCCGCGCAGCACCGCTCGTGGACGACACGACCGTATTTACGCTCAAGCACAAGAACGGCGTGATCTCCACCAGCTACTGCACGCTTGCGAGCGCGGGCAGCTATTGCCTTGCTGTGTTCGGCACCCGCGGCATCGCTGAAACGGCGCGTCCGAGTCTCGACACATTCCGCTTCATACCGGTTACGGACAATCCCCATGTCCCGGGCAAGCCCGAAGTGATCGAGCACAAAGGGTTCAATCCGGTGAAGGCGGTCATGGATGCGTTTGCCATGGCCATCCAGGGCGAGGCCGCGTATCCCGTCACGCACGATCAGATCGTCCACGGTGTCGCGGTGTTCGAAGCGGTCGTCAAATCCGCAAAAACCGGCCAACCGGTTCGCGTAACCGCTTAAGTCGCTTTTCCGGCGGACGCCGGGATCGAAGCAATAAAGAGCAAAACGCCATGCAATATCGTGAAGTCAGCGAAACACGCGATGGCATGCGGATTGACTGGGACATGCCGATCGCGATGGAAGACGGCGTGGTGCTGCGCGCGGATGTGTTCCGCCCCATTCGCGATGGCCGCTATCCGGTCATCCTGACGTATGGTCCGTACGGCAAATGGCTGCATTTCGAGGACCTTTACGCGGACCAGTGGCAACGCATGTGCGAGGAGCACCCGGACGTGCCCGCCGGATCCTCGAACAAGTACCAGAACTGGGAGGTGGTCGATCCGGAAAAATGGGTACCGGACGGCTATGCCGTGGTGCGGGTCGATTCGCGCGGCGCGGGACGCTCTCCCGGGCTGCTCGATATGTGGTCGCAGCGCGAAGCGCAGGACTTTTATCACTGCATCGAGTGGGCGGCGCGCCAGGGCTGGTCCAACGGTAAAGTCGGGCTGAACGGCATCTCCTACTACGCAATGAATCAATGGCAGACCGCGGCACTGCAGCCGCCGCATCTGGCTGCGATCTGCGTTTGGGAAGGCGCAGCGGATTACTACCGCGACATGACGCATCACGGCGGCATCTACTGCACGTTCGCGGATACCTGGTTCCCCAAGCAGATTCTGGCGGTGCAGTACGGGCGCGGCACCAACGGTTATCGAAGCCGCATGAACGGGGACTGGGTTTCAGGCCCGGAGACCCTGACGGAGGAAGAGTGCGGAGCGCGGCGGCGCAATTTTCCCGCCGACTGTTTTGCCCACGCGCTGGCGAGCGATGAGTACTGGACCTCGCGCATGCCCGACTGGTCCAAAGTTAAGGTGCCGCTGCTCTCCGCAGCCAACTGGGGCGGCCAGGGGCTTCATCCGCGCGGTAACTTCGAGGGATTTGTGCGGGCAGCTTCAAAAGACAAATGGCTCGAAGTCCATGGCATCGAGCACTGGACCGAGTTTTATACCGATTATGGCGTGCGCCTGCAAAAGCGCTTCTTCGGGCACTTCCTCAAAGATGAAGACACCGGCTGGTCGAAGCAACCCAAAGTCACCTTGCAGGTGCGCCATCCCGGCGAAAGGTTCGTCGAGCGCCATGAAGACGAATGGCCGCTCGCGCGCACGCAGTGGACGAAGTTTTTCCTGCACCCCGGAAGCCAGACACTCATCACGAAAAGACAGGAAAAGGATGCGAGCGCCACGTATGGTGGCTTGTCGGATGGCGTGACTTTCCTGACGCAACCGCTCGCCAGGGAAACCGAAATTACAGGTCCCATCGCGGCAAAGTTATGGGTTTCGTCAGCGAGCGAAGATGCCGACCTTTTTCTCGTGCTGCGGGCGTTCGCGCCGGATTTGAAAGAAGTGACCTTCATGGGCGCACTCGATCCGCACACGCCGATCGCGCAGGGCTGGTTGCGCGCCTCGCACCGCAAGCTGGACCAAGCGCTTTCCCTGCCCTACCGGCCTTATCATACTCACGACGCAATCGAGAAGCTCAGGCCGGACGAAGTATACGAGCTGGATATTGAAATCTGGCCCACCTGCATCGTCGTACCCAAAGGCCATCGCATCGGTTTGAGTGTGCGCGGGCGCGATTATGAATACCCGGGTGGCGCAGCGAAGGGGTTGGGGAATCTCAACGCCGTGTTCACCGGCGTAGGGCCGTTCCGGCATAACGACCCGCGCGATCGACCGGCGGCTGTTTTTGGCGCCGACGTGACTCTCCACACCGGCCCGGCGCGGCAGGCCTATCTCCTGCTTCCGATCATTCCGCTGAAGGCCTGAAAGACCGCCACTCCGGCGAACGTCCGAGCAGGGACTTCAGCGTCGATAGTCACCTCCGGAGCAGACCCTGCCGCTCGAAACACAGAAACAGCTCACGGCACGCCCAGGCGTCTGTCGCAGCGTAGGTGATCTGCGCCGGCGAGAGATGCCGTGCAGCCCAGTTTGAGGTGCTGTTGCCCTTCGGAATCCGAAAGCCGAGGAAAATCCCCGCGAGATTGCGCACGCCGCTCTGGTCGAAACCGCAGCGACGGGCGGTTTGACCGAGGTCGACGACGTTACGCTCCGTGAACGGAAAGACGAGTTTCAGTTGGCGTAGATCGTGTGCAAGCCCCACACCCGCTTTGGCGATGCGCGGGTGAGCGAACATCTCGGCAAGCACCGGGAACACGTTCTGCCCGCGAAACTGGAACAAATACACGGCGCGGGCGGTGGCCGCCTGCACCAGGCACGGCAGATGGCTCTCGCCCTTCCTGAACGCCGGTCGCGTCTCGGTATCCAGCCCCACCACGCGCTCCTGGCGCAGATCCGCCGACGCAACTTCAAGATCTTCAGGCGTTGCGACCAGACGCACGTTGCCCTCATAGCGGCGAATGGGCAGGTTCGCCATTTTTTCCCTGGAGATCGAACAAACGAATCCGTTTTGCTGCATCGATGGGGTGACGCGATTCATCCAGCCTGTATCATGCACTGAATGCCGCTTACTCGAAATGGCTTTCTTATCGCGTGCCTGCTGTGCCCGCTAACCACCTTGTCAGCCGACCCGAACAAGATTGCTCTGGGTGTGGAGCTTGGAACGCGATTCCGTGTACCGCCCTGCGAGGCGAAAGAGGTTTCGATTTCGAGCCGCCTCTGCTTCAACAGCGAACTGATCAATCGCAAAGCCTGGGGCGCCGATGAATACTACGTCTCGATCCCGAGTGCCGGGACGCCGCCCTATGTCCGCGGGGAGCTGCGCGTCTCGGTGATCGGGGGCATCGTGGAGTCCATACAGATCGGAACGTGGGGCATCCAGGCCCAGGGTGGCGCCCTGGAGGCGCTCACCCGCAAATATGGAAAGCCTGCGCGTGCCCGCACGCAGAAACTCAACGCGCTGCGTTCCCGGTTCCCGACGCAATATGCAGAATGGGATCTCGAAGATTTTTCAGTGAAGCTGGATGGCACCACGGGTTCCATCGATTGGGGCCGCATCGAGCTGACGACATACAGGTATCAGAAGCGCGTTAAGGACTACGAAGCGACGGCGGCGAGCCTACCCAAACAATAGATACCGCCGATGACTCGATTAGAATAAGCTGGGCAAAACAGGGAGGCGCGGGGCGCCATAGAAGCCGGAATGTCAAATAAGGGGCCGTTCATAGCGTTGCCATGTATTTTGATTTTGAGCGCATGCGCGAGCCACGGCACGACGCCCGCCCGACCTTACGCCGGCCCGGTGACCGCTGCACAACTCGTAAAGACCGACATCGATCGCGTCGCCGAAGCGCATCAGCGCGAGATTTTCGAGAATCTGAAGCTGCTTACGGAGAAGCTCTACCGGCGTAACCCGCGCGAACTTAAGAAAAGCGGCCGCACCACGGTCGATGCGGGTGTAGCGCGGATCTTTCATACGCCGCATCGCTGGCGCTTCGCCGAACTCAAGCGCGCGCGCAGCGTGGACGCGATCCATCTCGCCTTTCGGGAGGATTTCGAGGGCGACCGCGTGCTCGCCTTTGTCGGCGGTCTCGGGGGCATGATTCAGCGCGCATTCAACGACAAAGCCGAATTCTTCGTGCTCGACGATCTCGACCCGCAGCGCCTCTACAACGCCGCGCGCAACGTCGAAATTGCGGTGTGGAAGCTTTCCAACGCCCACAATCACGCGGGTGAGCTTTACCTCCTCTCGAATGAAACCAGCGGGCCGGTGCGCAACCTCAGCTTCGAGCGTGAGTTCGGCAAGGTCATTGCGAGCCTTGACGTCCTGTCGAAAATCGCCGCCGACAAGAACAACCGAACCGTCGTGAAGGCGATCCAGAGCCTGGCGACCGCGGTGTTTCTGCCGATCAAGTAGCCGAACGCTCTCTCTCCCGCATGCCTTTTGTTCCTGTTTGTGAAATCAGTTGCACGCCCCAGGTAACACCCCTTCCGCCAGGCTGGATCGCAATGCTTGCGTCACTTTTGCAACGGCCTTTTACACAGGCTCGAGAAAAACGCGGCCCCATACGTGAGCACGACCAGAACCAACCATACGGTGCCACCGCGTGCCACACAGTAGACCTGCCGCGCCCGCAGTGCAGCCAGTTGCCTGGTGTAATAGTCATCCACTATTGCGATGTCGAGCAGCATCGAAGTGGCCGAAACACCCTTCTTGACCTTGTCGTCGTGTAGTCGACGCACGTCGTTACGGACCCTGCGGATTATCGCGTCGTAGTCCAGACCGCGATACAGGGACTCTCTTAACGCGTCAACCGATGGCCATCCTCGGTCATCGTAGCCCTTCACAACGACCAAGGCCGCATCGGCCCAGGCAGCTTTGATCGGTTCTGGGCTGGGAAGCTTCAACCAGGTCGCAATTGCGACCGGCATAGCCGAGATGAGGCTTATGACTATCCACGCTTTGTGCCAGCCGCTTAAGGTCATGACGCCTCAGGGTCCTCCGCCGTCGCCACACCACCGATGCGCACGCTTCAAAAACATAGTCGCCGCTTCGCGGATCGTGGCGACGTCATGCTACGATTCCGGCTCGATTCACGAATCCAAGCACGTCGCGGCCGGGGTTTTTCGGGGAGAGGAATGCCAATAAGCAAAGAACGCCTGGGCGCGTTGCATCGAAAAATCCGGGAACTGCAGGCGCTTTTGCGGGCGGTGCAGCTCGCTCAGGACGGCGCCGGGGATGATCTCGCGCAATGCATGATCACGGCGCGCAAACTGCTCTCGGAGGTCGATAGCGAGCTCTATCTATTCGAGAAGGATATCGGTTCGAGCGGCCAGTAAACGCCCCGCAAAAGCGGGCGCTCAAACGTTGTCCCGTTCAGCGTCAGTGATGGACCGGTTGCGGCTCCTCGAGTCGACTTGCCGCCTCCAGCAGCTCGAGTCCGAGTTTACGCGCGCTTGCCCCGTCGAGCTGTACCGGAAGGATCGCATCGTCATCAAAGGTCAAAGCGAGCCCGGCGTGGCTGGGGGGCAGCAAGTCCATCGTTACGCGGCGCAAGGCGAAGCTGGCGGCGTGTTCGCGAAGATCAAGCGTTCCGGCGGCCTTGCGCGCCAAGGCCGCGGCAAGGTGCCCCACGAGCAGCCCCCGTACCGCGACCGCGACTTTGGCGTAGGCAAACGCAATCACCTGGTGGCTGCCGTCAGCGAGTGTCACCTCGAGATCGACGAGCTGACCATCACCACGGTCACGCGCGCGGTTCACCTCTACGACGGTTGTTTCGGTCATCTTCACTTCACTCCCCTTTTAAAGCCGGCTCACGACTATAACAGCCCGCACGCGGAAAGAGGCCTCGCCCGGATGTATTGTTGCCGGCGTGATTCTGCCCATCTATCGTTCTTGCATCCCGGCGACTCGGCTTACGAGTCAAATACCGGGCGCTCGTTTGCAGCCCTCAAAGATACGCGCCAGCACTTCGCGCGCCTCGTGCATTTTGAGGTTCTGGTTGCGCGGCACGCTCTCCGTGCACACATCCAACTCCCACCACCCCTCGTTCGATTCTGCAGCGCCGCACTCGCTCAGGTGAAATCCATCCCCGATCGAAGTCTCACCACACGCAGATCGCGACTTTCTCTCCCTCAGCATTTCATCGGTCACCAGGCCATAGCGCTTCAGCTCGCCGAGCGGGGCGCGATAGCGGACGATCTGCTGCAGGAAGCCGTCATCCCACCTCGTAAGCTTCGCCTCCACTACCCGCACGTGCGGATACTGCGCACGCAATTTCTCTACCAACGGCCGCAGCGTGCGGTCGATATGATCCGACATGTGATTCCCTCCCTCTCAG
>DATFGD010000054.1:0-10161 GCA_035249725.1 Burkholderiales bacterium | reverse complement strand
CGCCGTAGTCGGACTCGCGATCTTCGCCGGGTGGTGGATCACCTCGGGCCCGTGGGGCCGCGCGTGGAAGGACTACGCGGAGATGGCGATCGATGTGCCGAGCCGCGTGCAGGTGCAGTCCTACACCTTCGTGAGCCCGATGGGCGACATGGCGCGCTATCTGCTCGATCCCGACAATCTGTTGTTCGTCAATTTTGGCGTCATGGCGCTTGCCGGCGTCATCGTGGGCTCGTTCGTGTATGCGCTCGTCACGCGCAGCTTTCGTGTCGAGTGGTTCACCTCGGGCAGTGATTTCGCGCGCCACGCCGCCGGCGGCGCCTTGATGGGCATCGGCGGCGTGCTTGCGATGGGCTGCACCATAGGACAGGCGATCACCGGCGTTTCGACGCTTGCGATTGGATCCATGCTCACTTTCTTCGCGATCGTCATCGGATCAGCCGGCACGATGAAGTTTCAGTACTGGCGCATGATGCAGGAAGCGTAATGCCGCGCGCCCGGGGGCTATTTTGTTGACCCACGCGCACCGCGGCAGATAGAATTACGCCCTTTTCCCGGGCGGTTAGCTCAGTCGGTAGAGCAGCGGACTTTTAATCCGTTGGTCCGGGGTTCGAATCCCCGACCGCCTACCAAGATGTGTCAAAGGGTTAGCTTAACCGCTCGCCCTTTGTTCTTTGTGGTGTAGAAAAACGTGGGGTACTGCATTACCTCGCCGCGCGTCCGCTACGGCTTCCGGAAGCAGAATCAGCGAAGTTGATCCCGAGTGGAAGTAATCAGAACACAGGTGCAGCCGGTCTCGCTCCAGACACGACCGTCAGCGGTACCGGGCTCTGCCCGATTGTAGTCCCCGGGATAAAGTTTCCGGTCGTCGATCATCAGCTCGCCGTGAAGCAGATGCAACTCTTCGACGCCGGCATGGGAGTGAGGCGGATAATCGACTCCCGGCGCGAGGCGTACCAGCATGCTGACGCGATCCCGCTCCGTATCGGTCGCGAGCAGTTTGCACGAGATGCCGGGCGCCACTTCTTTCCATTCCGGTTCCGCCCAGCGCTGCAGCGCCGGCAATACCGGTTTCATGCCCGTATCCGCCGCGATTCGCTGCGCGAGGCGTTCCCCCAGGGATGCCGAGGGACGCAACACGTCGGTCGGCCAGGAAACGAACGAGTCGATGACCGGGCGAAGCGTTTGCATCTCGTGCTGACACTCTGCGCATTCGGAGAGGTGCGCTTCGAGAGCGCTCACTTCGTTCGAAGAAAGCGCTTGCAGGGCATATAGGAACACCATTTCGGAGTGGCCCGGCCCGTGTTTGACGGACGCTGAACTCATGGCTTTACACTCCCCGCCAGCGCCTGCCGGAGTTTCACCAGCCCGGAACGGATGCGCGTCTTGACGGTTCCCAGCGGTTGATTGAGACGTTCCGCTGCTTCGGCGTATGTCAACTCCGAAAAGAATGCTGTCTCGATCGCCTGCCGCTCGTGCGGCGTGAGGACCGTCAAGGCATCTCGCAGGATGCTGTCCCGCTCCCCGCGCTGAAAGAGCTGGTGGGGGTCATCGCCGTTTGTCGCCGGATCCGGGCTGTCAGGATGATGGTTGACGCGCTTCTTCCGCTGTTCGAGCCGCAACCGGTCAATCGCTCTGGATCGTGCCTGATTCATGATCCATCCGACAACCGTTCCGTTGGCAGCATCGTACATCGACGCTCTTCGCCACACATCGTGAAAAACATCCAGTGTGACCTCTTCGGCGGTCTCCCGATTGTTGGCGATTCGCACGGCCAATGTAAAAACAATTCGATGCGTGCGTTCATACAGCGCATGCAAAGCATGCTGATCGCCCGCGGCGATGGACTGGACGAGCCCTAGCCAGTCCTTCTCGGATACGAGATTCTTCGCCTCGTCGGCATACAGCACGTCGCCGAGGGTTCCAGTCGAACCCCCGCGTCCGTCCTGTTCTGCATGTTCCACCACACCCATAGCCGACCATTGTGCGGCCTTCGATCATTACCGGCAAGGCCCGGCGTGCCCGGTCATGTCGCACTTTGAGGTCCGCCGGCCGGGGCGCCAGCGGCGGCCGATTGAGTCTGATCGCCGCGGTGAATCGCCCGTCTCGTAAGCTCGAGGTTGTGGAGTTCGAACTCCAGTGCGGAGTAGCAGCGGATGTGGAAATGATGATTGCTCGCGCCGGTACCACCATCGCCGATGAATTCAATCTCCAATCCAACTTCGTCGCCCTTCACAGAGGCACCACAAACCATGCATTGAGCGCCGACGCCCTGTCCTCCCCACATGCGGAATGGGTGGCCATTGGGTAGCTTCCCGACGCGTATCGCCTCGCGAGCTTTCGCGCGCAGAATGCTGTCGTCGGTCGTATGGTCGGCTTCTCCCATTCTCGACGTCATGTTTCCCGCGTTATCTTCAAAGGCATTCGGCGCCTTGGATTCCATCGCTACCAACCCTCTCATTGACGAATACATGCCTAAAACGACAAGTAGGCATTTTCGGATTTGTTCGCTAGAAAATATATTTTCCAGCGGCGCCTGCCTTCGTGAATTTCGGGCATGCGGCGTCTTGGCCTGCGCAAAGACGACTTACTTTGGTTTCAAAGCCTTAAGCGTCAGGAGCATGGCAAAAAGGCAACGCCTGGCTGCCATAGTGGTCGTTATTGGGAACGCTCTCCCAAAAACGTGCGGCTCGGAGAATTTGACGTGAAGGTGAGCGAGGGCGGGCTATTTCGTTCTAAAAGGATATTTCTAACGCTGATTTTGAACCGTTGATCGGGTTCGAATCCCGAACCGTATACCCAACATGGAGGTCGGGCGCAGGCTGGACCGCGCTCAGTGCAGCGCAGTCCCGGGTAGCGGCGTTTCGAGCAGCCGCTTCACGCTCGCGGTATCGAGCGGCTTCACCATGTGCAGGTCGAAGCCGGCTTCCTTGGATTCCCTGAAATCCGAAGGCTGCCCCCAGCCGGTCAGCGCGACCAGAAATAGGTCTCTGCGATTCTCGTTGCCGCGCAGCGTTCTCGCGATGTCATAGCCGTTCATCCCCGGCATGCCGATATCGAGGAACACGAACTCCGGCTTGAAGTCCTCGATTGCCTTGAGCGCCGACGGTCCGTCGTGCGCAATACGCGTCTCATGCCCTTCACATTGAAGGACCAGTTCCAGCATCCTCGCGGCGTCGACGTGATCATCCACCACCAGCACCCGGCGGCGGGGCAGCGTGGGCGCGCTCCGTTCCGGTTCCTCCGGCCGCACATCGACATACGCCGGCGCGATGGCACGCGGCAGGTGCACATGGAACGTGCTGCCCTTTCCAGCGCCCTCGCTTTCGACTTTGATCGTGCCGCCGTGCAATTCCACGATACGCCGCGCGAGCGCCAGGCCGATCCCGAGGCCGGAGGAACTGGCGGACGTAAAGCGGCTCCCCTGATCGAAAAAGTTAAAGATGCGATCGAAGTCCTCGCGCACAATCCCGCGTCCGGTATCCGCGACCGAAATGACGTGCTCGTCCGCGAGCTTGCGCGCGGTAACGGCGATTCGCCCGCCGGGCGCCGTGTAACGGCTCGCGTTGCTCAGGATGTTCGCCGTCACCTGCATCAACCTGTGCATGTCGCCCGTCACGTTCAACGGCCCGGGCGGAAGCGATATTTCGAGCTGATGCCCCGCGACATCTATCGCAGCCCGCACCATCTCCACGCTGCGCCGAACGACCTCACCAAGGTCCACGTGACGACGCTCGATTGCGAACGTGCCGCGCGTGATGCGATTCACGTCGATCAGATCGTCCACTAAGCGCGCCAGATGCCGGCTCTGGCGACCGATGACGCCCGCCAGCGACGAGTACGGGCTATCGCCTGCAGGGATGCGCTCAAGGGTTTCGACGGCGTTCAATATCGGCGCCAGCGGATTACGCAGCTCGTGTGCCAGCATGGCGACGAATTCGTTCATGCGACGGGCGGTGTCCTCCGCTTCCTTGAGTTGCCGGCGCTCCGTGAGGTCCTGCGTCATCTTGGCAAAGCCGCACGGTGCGCCTTCCGCGTCATGGAGCGTCGTGATCATCACGCGCGCCCAGAACCGTTCGCCGGATTTGCGTACTCGCCAGCCCTCCTCAATCGTGCGCCCGCTCGTACGCGCGATGCTCAATTCCCGCCATGGTTTGCCGGCCTTGATGTCTTCCGGCAGCGAGAGCCAGGAGAAATGCCGGCCCAGCACTTCACCCGGCGCATAACCGTAGACCCGCTGGGCGCCGCTGTTCCAGCTTGAAATGTGTCCATCGTTGTCCAGCGTGTACAGCGCGTACTCCTCGAGACCTTCGATCAGCAGGCGAAAACGCTCCTCGCTCTGGCGCAGCTTTTCCTCATGGTTGCGGCGGACGGTGAGATCGCGGGTCACTTTCGAAAAACCGAGGAGCTTGCCGTCATCCTCGCGCAGCGCCGTGATCACCACGTTGGCCCAGAATCGCGAGCCATCCTTGCGCAGGCGCCAGCCTTCATCCTCGAAGTGGCCGTCCGCGGCAGCGGCACGCAGTTCGCGCTCGGGCCACTCGCGTTCTACGGCCTCGCGCGGGTAGAAAACGGAAAAGTGCTTCCCGACGATCTCGTCCGCGGTGTAGCCCTTGATCAACTGTGCGCCGAGGTTCCAGCTCTGTACGGTGCCTTCCGGGCCGAGCAGGAAGATGGCGTAATCCCGGATGCGCTCAACCAGTATCTGGAAGATGCGCGGATCGTTAATCGACGCGGCCATGGCCTGCGAATGCAATGTAGAGCTGCAAATGTTTTCGTGATTGCGGGAACGATCGCGCCGCCGGGACAACGTGGCTTGCTTGAATAAGCGTCGGAGCTTACGCCTTTGGTTCTGTGGTTTCAACATGAAAACGCCATATGTAGCCGTTCGACGACAGCGCGTTCCGCAGCGCGAATGTACCGCTGATTGAACCGCCTGCATTGAAGGCTCCTTGCTTTGAAAAGCGCGATGCCCGATTACGGTCATCCGCGACAAATCGCGAGTCTCGTTAATTCGGTTTACGCCTTCAGCGCCGCAAGCTCGCCGCCGAAGTGGAACTCCGGGAAGCATCTTGACTGTTAATCCCGGTTTGCGCGAGGAATTGTGTCTCGCGCCGGCGGTCGAATGGGTGTGACAGCGTTACGATTTGTAACAAAATTTCGGGCATGGTTACCGCCTTTTTCCGATACCATGTGCCAAAACCGCTGTCCTCGGAGCGAGGAGGCATGATGAGAACGATCAAAGCGATATTGGTTGTAACGGCGCTGGCGAGTGCGGTCTTGAGCGCGCCGGCGTTCGCCCGTGGCGGGCACGGACATCACTTTCGCGGGCATCATCAACATTCACATCATCGCCACCATTCCCACCATCGCCACAGCCACGCGCATTTCGGGCTTTTCATCGGCGCGCCGCTTGCCTTTGCGCCGTGGTACGTCGGCCCACGCTATTACTACCCACCGGCGGTCGTAGTGCCCTCATCGCCGCCGGTTTATATTGAAAGGGGACAAGCGGCAGCGCCCGCGGATGAGTATTGGTACTACTGCCGCGAATCCGCAACGTATTATCCTTATGTCAAAGAGTGTGCCGGGCCCTGGCAGAAGGTCGTGCCGCACGCTCCGCCATCATGATCAGGACGCACATGCCCCGAATTCTGAAGGTCACGCCGCTGTTCGCGCTGTTCGCTCTCTCCGGCTGCGTCAGTGTTCCGACCGGTCCTAGCGTGCTCGTGCTGCCCGGCACCGGCAAGAGCTTCGACCAGTTTCGTCTCGACGAGTATGACTGCAAGCAATACGCGCACGCGCAGGTCGGCGGTAACACCGCGAATCAGGCTGCGGAAGACGCGGGCGTGCGCAGCGCGGTGGTGGGCACAGCGCTGGGTGCGCTCGCCGGCGCGGCGATCGGCGGCAACAGTCGCGGCGCGGGTGTCGGCGCCGGAGTAGGCCTCCTTGCCGGAAGCGCTGCAGGCGCCGGCGCGGGTCAAAGCTCGGGCTACGAGTTGCAGCGCCGCTACGATCACTCGTATCAGCAATGCATGTACGCCAAAGGCCACCGCGTGCCGATCGCAGGGCGCTACGCGCCGACCGAGCAGCGCGCTTCCACGCCGCCGCCACCCCCACCGACCTCCTATACACCCCCGCCGCCTGCACCGTCGACACCGTCTTCGGCGCCACGGCCTGCGCCTCCGCCTCCGCCGCAGTAAGCGGGGTGCAGAAGGCCGTTCGTGTTGGGCCCGGTCGAAACATGAACGGCCTTAGACGTCTCGCCCTTCGAGCGGCGAGGGGCGAACGACCGTCTGTTCACGCCCTCATGAGCGTGCGAGCAGCTTCAAACGCGCGAAGCCTCGCTCCAGATCGGCGATGAGGTCTAGCGGGTCCTCGAGCCCGATGTGCAGCCTGATGGTCGGGCCGCCGGGAATCCAGCGCGTCGCACTGCGGTAGCGGGCGATGTCCGCCAGGACGACGAGGCTTTCAAAGCCCCCCCAGCTCGATCCGATGCCGAAAAAGTCGAGCCCGTCGATGAAGGCGGCGACGGCCTTGTCGTCGCACGGTTGCAGCACGAACGAGAAAAGCGCGGACGCGCCCTCGTAATCGCGGCGCCAGATGGCGTAGCCGGGGTCGCTGTCGAGCGCAGGGTAGAGGACGCGCTGCACTTCAGGCCGCGAGGTCAACCAGCGCGCGACGTCCAGCGCGCTCTTCATCTGATGCTGCATACGCACGCCGATCGTGCGAAAACCGCGCAGCGCGAGATAACAGTCTTCCGGGCTCACGCTGTAGCCGAAGTCCGCCACTGCCTTGCGCACCGGAAGCCAGTATTTTTCATTGGTGACGATGATGCCCATCATGACGTCGGAGTGGCCGACGATGTATTTGGTTGCGGAGTGGATCGACACATCGACGCCGCGTTCGAACGCCCGGAAGAAATAAGGCGTGCCCCAGGTGTTGTCGGCGAGCACCGGCACGCCCTTTTCACGGGCTGCAGCCGAGATCGCCGGAATGTCCTGCACTTCGAACGTCAGCGAGCCGGGTGATTCGCAGTAGATCGCCCTGGTATTGGCCTTGATGAGGCTGCGTATGTCCCCGCCGATAAGCGGGTCGTAGTACTGGATGTCCACGCCGTTGGGCCGCAGCCGGCGCTCACAGAACACGCGCGTGGGCCCGTATACCGAATCCGCGACCAGCAGATGGTCGCCGCCCTTGACGAAGGCGCTGATGGCCGCGACCACCGCGGCAAGTCCGGATGGCACCGCGACGGCGAGGTGACCGCCTTCCATGCGCGCCACCGCCTCCTCCAATGCAAACGTGGTCGGCGTCCCGTAACGGCCATAGCGCACGCGCTTGTAGTCGTTGGGATCGCGCGTTTCGTATTCATCGAGCGTCGAAAACAATACGGTCGAGGTGCGATACACGGGCGTGTTGACCATGCCGCCGCATTTCTCGGGATCGCGGCCGGCGTGGGCGAGGAGGGTGTCTTTCTTCACGAGGGATCCGTTCGGGGGGCAAGAAGTATTGAAGTATATTCCGCACGGCCGGCGTGGGTTGCAAAATGTGGACTCGGGGCATTGCCGGGGTGCGCGCCATGACACATAATCCGCGTCACTCCTGTACCCGGGAAACTTGCGCCGTATCCCGGCGCATCGGCCAAAGCGCGTCGCGATGACGTGTCGACCGCCGGCCATACATCGACTGGAAGGCCATGGACCATCATCATCTGCTCGAAGTGGAAGGCGTGCACGTTTCGCGGCGCGAAGACCTGCGGCTCATCACCGGCGCCGGCAAGTATGCTTCGGACTGGAGCCTGCCCGGCCAGCTCTACGCGTATTTCCTGCGTTCGGACCGCGCGCACGCAAAAATCGTTTCGATCAATACCGAAGCAGCGAAGCAGCACCCCGGCGTGGTGCGCATCTATACCGGTGAGGACGCGGTGCGGGCGGGCTACGTGAAACCCTTGACCATGCTCACCTTCAAGGGGAAGGGCGGCATGGAGCTGCGCTTGCCTGAACGCCCGGTGCTTGCGCATGGACGCGTACGCTGCGTCGGCGAGCCGGTCGCGATGGTGGTCGCGGAAACCGCGCTCATCGCGCAGGATGCGACTGAGTTGATCGAGGTCGAATACGAGGATCTGCCAGTCGTCATCGACCCTGAAGCGGCGCTCGCGCCGGGCGCGCCGCAACTGCACGACAACGTGCCGGGTAACCTGCCGTTCGAATTCGAAGCAGGGGATGGGGCGGCGACGGAAGCGGCGTTCGCCAAGGCGGCACACATCACGCGGCTCAAGCTTGAAGTGACCCGCGTTGCGCCGAATCCGATGGAGCCGCGCGCGTGTCTCATGGCGTACGACCCAGGCGCCGACCGCTACACTATCCACGTCCACGTCCAGGGCGTGAACATGATGCGCAAGCAGCTCGCAGCCTATACCAACCTCCCCGAGGACAGGATCAAGGTCATGGCGCGCGATGTGGGCGGCGCGTTCGGTCAGCGCAGTCTCGCGTACCCCGAATATTGCGTGCAGATGCTGGCCGCGAAAGACATCGGACGACCGATCAAGTGGATCGCGTCGCGTTCCGAGGGATTCTCGACGGACTCCCACGGTCGGGCCAACTTCGTGACCGGCGAGGTGGCGCTCGACCGCGATGGCAAATTCCTCGGCATGCGGCTCGACTGGATCGCGGAAATGGGCGCGTATCTCACGCCCACCGGGCCGGTGAGCCATCTGCGCAATCCCAGCACGTGTCTCACCGGCGTGTATCGCTTTCCCGCGCTCTACGGTCGCTGGCGCACGGCGCTGACCAATACCAATCCGATCGCGGCCTACCGTGGCGCCGGGCGGCCGGACATCGCGTACGTCATCGAGCGGCTGGTGAGTCAGGCGGCAGCTGAGACCGGCATCGACGCCGCGGAACTCAGGCGGCGCAATTTCATTCCGCCCGAAGCATTTCCATATAAGACGCCCACCGGGTCGACCTACGAGAACGCGGATCTGCCCGGCGTGCTGGAAAAGGCACTCAATCTCTCTGATTGGAAGGGCTTCGGCCAGCGCCGGAAACGCTCGGAGCAGGCGGGAAAGCTGCGCGGCATCGGCATCTCCACTGTGATCGAAAATACCGGCGCGGGGCTCTTCCCCAAAGACACGATCGCGATGGATGTGGCGGCTGACGGCACGATCACCGTGTATTCGGTCTCGCACTCCCAGGGACAGGGTCACGAAACCGCCTTTGCCCAGATCGTAGCGGAAGCGCTCGGTGTCGAATTCGAGCGCGTGCTGCTGCGGCAGGGCGATGAAAGCCGGCCGCTCTTTGGCAATCACACCGGCGGCTCGCGCTCCACGGTGGGTGCGGGCAGCGCCTGCCACCTCGCTGCGAAGAAGCTGATCGAGGAAGGCAAGGCGCTCGCCGCGCTGGAACTGGATGTGGAACCTTCGCAGGTGGAATACGCAAACGGCGCTTTTCGCAGCGAACATGCGAAGCGCACGCTGACGCTCGCTGATCTCGCCAAGGCGAAAACCTTTTCGGTTCAGGCAGAAGGGAGCTTCAGCAGCACCTTTCCCAATGGCTGCCACATCGCCGAAGTGGAGATCGACCCCGCGACCGGCGTGACGGACATCGCGTCGTATGTGACCGTCGATGATTGCGGCCGGGTGATCAATCACACCATCGTCGAGGGCCAGATGCACGGTGGTGTGGCGCAGGGCGCAGGCCAGGTGTTTGGGGAACATGTCATTTACGAACCCAACTCCGGGCAGCTTCTGACCGGCAGCTTTGCCGATTACTACATGCCGCGCGCGGGGCTGGTGCGCGAAATTCGCATGGAGGAACATCCCACCCCATCGAAGGTGAGCCCGCTCGGCGTGAAAGGCATGGGCGAGTCGGGCTGCACCGCCTCGCTCGCGGCGCTTACGAACGCCGTGCTCGACGCGCTGCGCCCGCTCGGCGTGCACCATCTCGACATGCCGCTTACGCCTGCCAAAGTGTGGCACGCGATTCAGGCGGCCCGGACCAAGCAATAACGAGCGTCGTAAAAATGACTGACGCCGCTCTGCCCTCACCCCCCGCCCCTCTCCCGCATGGCGGGCGAGGGTGCGCCGAAACGCGGAGCAGGGGCCCCACTTGTGGGGATGCGACCGTGAAGGCGCACATAAGCACGCGGGCAGTACTTCGGCGCTGCATC
>DATFGD010000053.1:0-2782 GCA_035249725.1 Burkholderiales bacterium | reverse complement strand
GCTTCATGGGGCTCTTCGTTGCGCTGTTGAGCGAACATATCGATGGCAAGCTGGAAAAGATTCTGCTTATCCCGGCGTTGGTCGTGGGTGCGGCGAGCGTGGCGTGGTGGCATTACGCGGACGATCTGCGGCTTTACGCGTGGATTCAGTTCATGCCGCTCGTCATCCTCTCGCTGCTGGTTGCGCTGTTCCCCGGCCGCTACACGCATCGCCGCTATCTGCTTTACGGACTCGCGTGCTATGTGCTGGCCAAGGCCGCCGAGTTTCTCGATCGGGCCACATTCGAGGCGACCGCCGCGGCGGTGAGCGGGCACACCTTGAAGCATCTGTTGGCCGCGCTCGGCGTTTTCCTGGTCTATCTGATGCTGCGGCGGCGCCGGCAAATTCCGGCTGTGCGGTGCGAAATCCGAGCTGTTCCGCGGTAAAATAGCGGCGCACGACCCGCTTCCTTTGCTCCGATTTTCGGGCCGCCACGCCGCCCGCCTATGTTGCCAGACGACTTTCATCCCGTAATTCAGCGTTGGTGGAGTCAGCATTTCGCACGCGCCGATCACGGAATCGCGCGGGTGCTGCCGCCGACTCAGGCGCAGCTCGATGGCTGGCGCGCCATTCGCAGCGGCGCCAACGCGCTCATCGCGGCGCCAACCGGATCCGGCAAGACGCTCGCCGCTTTCCTGACCGCGATCGACGAACTCTTGCGCGAAGGGCTCACGCGGGGTGCGTTGCCTGACGAGGTGCGGGTGGTGTATGTCTCGCCGCTCAAAGCGCTCTCGGCTGACATACACAAGAATCTCGCCGAACCGCGACGGGAAATCCGCCGCATCGCGGAGGAATCGGGGTTTGCGCCGCTGCGCATCACGGCCGCAGTGCGCAGCGGTGACACGCCGCAGGGGGAGCGCGCCGCGATGCTGCGCACCCCGCCGCACATTCTCGTCACCACGCCGGAGTCGCTATACCTGCTGCTGACCGCCGAACGCTCCCGGGAAATGCTGAAGTCCGCGCGCGTCGTCATCGTGGACGAAATCCACGCGGTGCTCGAATCGCGCCGTGGCGCGCATCTCGCGCTCAGCCTCGAGCGCCTGGATCATGTGTGCGGGAAGCCGCTGCAGCGCATCGGGCTTTCCGCCACGCAAAAGCCGATCGAGGAAGTGGCGCGGTTCCTCGTCGGTGCGGACTTACAGCCCGGATGCGTCATCGTGGACCATGGCCACCGCCGCGCCCTCGACCTCGCGATCGAAGTGCCCGGCTCGCCGCTCGAGGCGGTGATGGCCGCGGAAGTGTGGCAGGAAATCTACAAGCGTCTCGTCGAGCTGATCGAAGCCCATCGGACGACGCTCATCATGGTCAACACGCGTCGCCTCGCGGAGCGCATGGCATTCCACTTGAGCGAGCGGCTGGGTGCGGAGTTCGTTGCAGCACACCACGGCAGCCTTTCGAAGGAGGCGAGGCTCGATGCCGAAGCGCGCCTCAGAGACGGCCGTCTCAGGGTGATGGTCGCGACCGCATCGTTGGAACTCGGCATCGACATCGGGCACGTGGACCTCGTATGCCAGATTTCCTCGCCCAACCGCATCGCGACCCTGCTCCAGCGCGTGGGACGCTCCGGCCACACGGTCGGCGGCGTACCGAAAGGCCGGCTGTTTCCCTTGACGCGTGACGATCTCATCGAGTGCGCCGCGATGGTGCGCGCGATCAAGGACGGGGAACTGGACCGGGTCACCATCCCGGAGCGGCCGCTCGACGTGCTGGCGCAGCAGATCGTCGCCGAATGTGCGGCCGACGAATGGGATGAAGACGCGCTCTACGCGCTGCTGCGCCGGGCGCACCCGTATCGCAACCTCGAGCGCACGGCGTTCGATGACGTGGTGCATATGCTTGCCCATGGTTACACGACGCGGCGCGGCCGGCGTGCGGCGCTGGTTCTGCACGACGCGGTAAACCGCAAATTGCGTGCGCGCAAAGGCTCGCGCATGACGGCGCTCATGTCCGGCGGCGCCATTCCGGAAGTGTTCGACTATCGAGTGCTGCTCGAGCCTGAGGGCCTATTCATCGGGACGCTCAACGAAGATTTCGCGATCGAATCGCTGCCGGGCGACATCTTCCAGCTGGGTAACGCCTCGTGGCGCATTCTGCGCGTGGGCAGCGGCGTGGTGCGGGTCGCCGATGCGCAAGGGCAGCCGCCTTCGATGCCGTTCTGGCTGGGCGAAGCGCCGGCGCGCAGCAATGAAGTGAGCGCTGCGGTGTCACGACTGCGCGCGGGCGCGGATGCGCTTCTGCCGGGGCCGGACAACCCGCGCACCGATCGCGAACTGGAACAGGCGATCGACTGGCTCATGCGCGACTGCGCACTCGCGCGCGCGGCCGCCGAACAAATCGCGCGCTATCTCGGAGAAGGCAAGCGCGCGCTGGGTGTGGTCCCGACCACTGCGATGCTCGCGCTCGAGCGGTTTTTCGACGAGTCGGGCGCCATGCAGTTGGTACTTCACGCGCCGTTCGGCAGCAGGGTGAATCGCGCGTGGGGACTCGCACTGCGAAAGAAGTTTTGCCAGAGCTTCAACTTCGAACTGCAGGCGGCCGCCACCGAAGAGGGCGTGATCCTCTCGCTCGGTTCTGTGCATTCCTTTCCGCTTGTGGAGGTTTTCCGTTACCTGCATCCCAATACGGTGCGGGAGACACTGGTGCAGGCCGTGCTCGATTCGCCGATCTTCGAGACGCGGTGGCGCTGGGCCGCGACGCTTGCGCTCGCGGTGCCGCGGATGCGAAACGGCGCGCGCATGCCGGC
>DATFGD010000052.1:0-9282 GCA_035249725.1 Burkholderiales bacterium | reverse complement strand
CGTTGCCGCGAGATGCGCCCATGTCCCCTCGCTCGGAACGAAAACGTTGAGGAGAACGACGACGGCAGGGACCGCGAGCAGCACCGCCAATACCACGGCGAGCCATGTGAGCGGCGCCGGGCGCCCAAACCGCAGCGGTCCGCCCTGCACGCCAGCCAGCAAGCGGTTAGCCGGCATGATCGAAGATCGGCGGCCAGCGTTTGCCGCTCGAGCGTCCGCGATCCCACTGCGTCATGTTATAAGTCTTGGAAGAGACAAGGTTTTTCATTGTAACAAGAATCATTTTCATCGGCAAAAGCGTATAATCCGGCATGCCCGCACGCCTGGAACTCAGTGGTGTCAGCCACGCCTACGACGGTCGTCGCGTCCTGTCGGATCTCGGCTTTCGCGTGGAGAAAGGGATGATCGGGTGCCTGCTCGGCGCAAGCGGCTGCGGCAAAACGACTGTCCTGCGCTGTATCGCGGGTTTCGAACCCGTGATGTCGGGCGAAGTGCGTTTGAATGGTGCCGTGATGAGCCGTCCGGGGCTCACCACCGCGCCGGAGCACCGGCGGATCGGCATGGTGTTTCAGGACTACGCGCTTTTCCCGCACCTCACCGTGGTGCGCAACATCGCTTTCGGACTGCATGGCATGACGGAAGGCGAGCGCGCGGCACGCGTTGCAGAACTGCTCGACACGGTTGGACTCACTCCCGTGGCAGATCGCTATCCGCACGAACTATCCGGCGGGCAGCAGCAGCGCGTGGCGTTGGCACGAGCGCTCGCACCCCGCCCGGAACTCATGCTGCTCGACGAGCCGTTCTCCAATCTCGACGTGGAAATGCGCGAGCGCCTGAGCATCGAGGTCCGCGATATCCTGAAGCACCAGAACACCACCGCCGTGCTCGTCACCCACGACCAGAACGAGGCGTTCAATATCGCCGATGAAATCGGCATCATGTATTCCGGCTCGATCGAGCAGTGGGATACGCCCTACCGTATCTATCATGAACCGGCAAGCCGTTTTGTCGCGGATTTCATTGGCCAGGGGGTGTTTCTGCCCGGCACGGTTACCGATGAAAACCGCATCGAGCTCGAGCTCGGCGTGCTGGATGCCGGCCCGCCGCAGTCGTTATCGCGAGGGACGGTGGTGGATGTGCTGCTGCGGCCGGACGACATCCTGCATGACGACGCAAGCCCGCTCCAGGCGCAGGTGCTGCACAAGGCGTTTCGGGGCGCGGAGTTTCTCTACACCCTGCAACTTCCGGGCGGCGGGCGCGTGCTATCGCTCGTGCCCAGCCATCACAATCATGCGATCGGCGAAAAGATCGGCATCCGGCTCGAGATCGATCACGTCGTCGCGTTCCCCCGCAGTACGGTGCAGTCGCCCAGTGGGCGCCCGGCGTTACGAGCCGGCGTGTAGCGGCGCGTGCTCTATTCGCACACGCAGCTCGCGTGCGAGCTCGTGCACCACGAGCGCGTAGTTGACGCTGCGGTTGTAGCGCGTAATCACATAGAAGTTCTGAAGGCCCAGCCAGTACTGGGGTCCGCTCTCCGCTTCGACACGAACGAGCGCGGCCCGCGCCTCCTCCTCTACGGCCCCGAGCGGCACGACGCCACGCGCCCGAAGGTTCGCGATACTCGAGTGCGGCTTGATGCCTTCGCCGAGCACAGTCTCGACCGCGTCGCCTTCCGCGCGTGCCTGCACCACCACCGGCGCATCGGTCTCCCATCCGAAGGTGCGATAGTAGTTGGCCACGCTGCCGATCGCGTCCGCAACCGAACCCCACAGATTGGGCCGTCCATCGCCATCGAAGTCCACGGCGTATTTCCGGTAACTGCTCGGCAGGAATTGTGGGATGCCCATGGCCCCTGCATAGGAACCTCGCGCCTCCAGCGCGTTGAATCCCGTCTCGCGCATTAGCAATAGGAACTCCTCGAGCTCCGCTCTGAAGAGCGGTGCCCGTGGCGGATAGTCGAACGCAAGCATGCTGAGCGCTTCGAGCACTTTGAATCTGCCGATATTGCGTCCATACACGGTCTCCACGCCGATGGTGGCGACGATAATTTCCTCCGGCACGCCGTATTCGCGACGCGCCCGTGCAAGGGTCTCCGCGTGCCGCCTCCAGAATTCGATACCGCCGGCGATGCGCCGATCCTCGATATACAGCGCACGGAATTCGTGCCAGGGCCGCGCGGTACCCGGCGTGGAGATGGCGCGAATCACCCCGGGACGCGGCTGGGTCTGGCGAAACAGGCGACGCAGCGCGCGGCGGTCGAACGCATGCTTCGCCGCCACTTCCTCGATGAACGATTCGACCTCGGGGCGCAACGTTGTGGCTGAATCCGTTGACGCGCTCAGCGCGGCGCCCGACATCAGCAGCACCATAGCGCTCGCCGCAACGGCCGCAGTTTGCCGAATTCGCGAGAATGGACGAAGGCGCACGCGAATCAGACGTGCCATTTCAAGGCGCCTCGAACATCGCAGCGAGTTCGGAGGCAAACTCGCCATCGATCAGCACGTACAGCATGCGGCACGGCTGGTTCGAGCGGTTGCTCCACGCATGATTGGTGCCGCGCTGTATGACGACATCCCCTGCCTTGAGATGTACATCCTGATCGTCGAGCAGCATCACGATTTCGCCGGCCAGCACCACGGCATAGTCGATGGTCTCGGTCCGGTGCATGAATGGATGCCGGCCGCCGCGCCCGAAAGTCGACGCGCCCTCATTTCCCATTGCCTTGAACACTTCGCGTGCTTTTTCAGGATCGAGATTGCGAATCGCCTCGGTCTCGGGCGCAATCTCCGAGATGCGGATGATCGTACCTTGAGTCGGCGGGTGAATCTGCTTCGGACCGAGCGTGGGATCGGGCTCTTCGCTCGTCAGCATCACAGGCGATGACATCGTCTTCCACAAATCCACGGAGACGTGTCCGGGCCGCAGCGGATTGGTTCGTACCGTGGGCGCAAGCCCGTCTGAAATGACGACCGCCTTGCCGTGCTTGTCATGGCCGGTGACGACGCGCCGCACTTTCCCGTTCATTGCTTTTGCTCCTGTCATTCGGGTTCGATGCCCGCCAGCCGCGCCAGCTCGCCAAACTTGTCCACCGCAGCGGCAAGAAAGCGCCTGAAGTCGATCGCGCTGCTTCCCACCGGGGTCAGGCGCAGCGCAGTCAATCGCTCCTTGACTTGCGGATTCGCGACGGCCGCCCGGATTTCCTTTTCCAGCCGCGCAGTCACCACGGCCGGTGTTCTTGCGGGCGCAAACACACCGTACCAGCTCGCGGCCTCCATGTCGGTTCCGGTAACGCCCGCTTCGGCCATCGTCGGCACGTCGGGTAGAAAAGACGCGCGCGTGCGCCCGTTGTACGCAAGCGGTCGCAGACGGCCCGCCTGAATGTGCGGGAGGCCCAGCGGCGTCGTCACGAACATCATCTGGATTTCGCCGCCAATGAGCGCGGTGATGGCGGGACCGGCGCCCTTATAGGGAACGTGCACCATGCTCGTCCCGGCACGCGCATTGAAGAGCGCGCCCGCAAGGTGCAGCGTGTTGCCGATCCCCGCGGATCCGTATGCCACGCGGCTTCCCGGCTTGCGCGCAAGCGCGATCAGCTCTTTCACCGTATGCGCCGGCACGGCCGGATTGACGACCAGTATGTGCGCTTCACCCGAGGCGATATTGGTGATCGGCACAAAATCCTTTTTCACATCGAACGGAAGCTTGCGATAGATGCTCGGGTTGACGGCAAAGGATGCTGAAGTCACGAGCAGCGTATATCCGTCCGGTGTCGCCCTGGCGACCAGTTCGGCGCCGATGATGCCGTTGGCACCCGGCCGGTTATCGACGACGAATGGCTGGCCCATCTGCGCCGCGAGCTGCTGGGTCACGATGCGCGCCACGGTGTCCGGCGCGCCGGCGCCGAACCCTACGATCACACGCACCGGGCGAGCGGGATAGGACTGCCCCCAACCGGCGCCGCTCGCGGCAAACGCTCCGCAAGCGCACGCAAGTACGAACAGGCTACGTAGCACGATTTCCTCCTCGGGTTCCAAACGAATGATAGACGCACGAAGCGGTGCGATGAAAGACCCTTGAATCATTTATACTCGCGGCATGCGACTCGGCATTTTCATGATGCCGCTGCACCCACCCCATCGCGATCCCGCGCAGACGCTGCAGGAAGACCGCGAAGCCATCATTTTTGCAGACCGCCTCGGCTACCACGACGCGTTTGTCGGCGAGCACCTGACCGACCAATGTGAAAACGTGACCAACAGTTTCATCTTCCTCGCGACGCTGATCGATGCGACGAAAAACATTCGGCTCGCCACCGGCACCTCCAATCTCTCCCAGTCACACCCGGTGCTCATCGCCGCGCACGCCGCGATGTTCGACCATCTCGCCCGCGGGCGCTTCATCTTCGGCGTGAGCCCCGGCGCACTCGCTTCCGACGCGGAGGCGCTCGGCATCCTGAACGAAGACCGCAATAAGCTCTTTGCCGATGCGATGGACGTGATTCTCGCCATCTGGGAGCGGGACGCGCCGTACGAGATCGACCTCCCGGGCAATCGCTACAAGGTCACCACTGCGCACACGTTTGTTGGGGAGATCGGTAAAGGTGTGATGTACAAGCCCTATCAAAAGCCGCGCCCGGAAATCGTCGGTACGGTGGTCGCGCCCCATTCGAAGGGCGTCATCGCCATGGGCGAACGCGATTTCCATCCGCTCTCGGCGAATTTCCTCCTCACACAATGGCTGGCGAGCCACTGGCAGAACTATGCCGAAGGCAAGCGCAAAGCCGGGCGGATCGCAGATCGTGCCGACTGGCGGATCGCGCGCACGATATTCGTGGCCGATGACGATAAGGTGGCGTTGCGCTATGGGCGTGAGGATCGCGCGAGCCCGTATCGCTTCTACTGGCAACAGATCTGCGCGAAACTCAGGATTTCCCGCCGCCACATCGTCTTCAAGACACACGAAGGTCAGGACGATCGCGAGCTGACCGACGATTATCTGGTCGAGCGGCTGGTGCTGTGCGGTTCGGTGAACAGCGTGGTCGACCAGATCCTCGCGTTGCGCGAGGAAGCCGGCGACTTCGGTGAACTCGTGGATGCAGGCATGGACTGGGTCGATCCCGCGCTCGCGAAGCGTTCGATGGAGCTGCTCGCCACCGAAGTGATGCCCCGCGTCAACCGGGCGATCGGTTCATCGCCCACCGAGCGTCGTAGAAATGACTGACGCCGCTCTACCCTCACCCCCGCCCCTCTCCCGCATCGCGGGCGAGGGGGGATTTGTGGTGCAGACGATTGTCAACCATTTGCACGAGGATCAATAAGGGCGCCTGAGCGCTCAGTCCGCGCGCACGCCCGCGGCCTTCACCACCTTCGCCCACTTCTCCACTTCGCCGCGCAGAAACGCGCCGTACTCTTCGGGCGTACTCGTGAGCGCCTCGAATCCCGACGCATCGAGACGCCGCTTCACGTCCGGCTGCCGAAGCGCCTTGTGCGCTTCCGAATTGAGTCGCGCCACGATTTCCTTCTGTGTGCCGGTTGGCGCGAGCAAGCCGTACCACGACCCCACGTCGTAGCCGGAAATGCCCAGCTCCCCGATCGTCGGCAGTTCCGGCGTTGCGACCGAGCGCTTTGCCGTCGTCACTGCAACGGCGCGCAAACGCCCGCCTTTCACGTGGCCGATGACCGATGGTGTGGTTGCAAATGCAAGCGCGACTTCACCGCTCAGCAGCGCAACCACGGAAGGCCCGCCGCCTTTGTACGGGACATGCACCATGGAGACGCCTGCCATGTGCTTGAACAGTTCTCCCGCCAGGTGCGCAGGCGTGCCGCTGCCGGAAGACGAGTACACCAGCTCGTTCGGCCGCTTCTTCGCGAGCGCGATCAATTCCTTCATCGACTTGACTGGCACCGAAGGATGCAGGACCAGGATGTGCGGAGTCGTCGCGAGCAGCGACACGGGGGTGAAGTCGCGCAGCACGTCGTAGCCCAGTTTGCGGTAGAGGCTGCCCGCGGTGGCATGTGCGATCGTGCACATGAGGAGCGTATAACCGTCGGGCGGAGACTTCGCCGCCAGCTCGGCTCCGATGTTGGCGCCACCGCCGGGCCGGTTATCCACGATCACCTGCTGCCCGAGCGCTTCGGTGAGCTTCTGTCCCAGCGTACGTGCCATGGTGTCGGTGCCCCCGCCCGGCGGATAGGGCACGATGAGACGCACGGGCTTCGACGGATACGCCGCCTGAGCGAGCGCAGGCGCCGGAATCGCGAGCGTCGCGGCCAGGATGAATGCAAAAATTACAGACTTCATTGCTCCTCCTTTTTCAGGATCGCCTCGCCCGCGATGTCCTGATGCCGCGTGCAGGGGGCATCGCCTCAGTGCGCGGTGAGCCCGCCGTCCAGTATCAGGGTATGCCCGGTGACGTATTCCGCGCCGGGACTTACAAGGTAACACACCGCCGCGGCGACTTCCTCCATCGTTGCGAATCGCCGCAGCGGCACGCGGGATACGATCGCTTCCCGGGCGTTAGGATCCGCCGAAAAGTGCGCTTCCCGCGAGGGCGTATTGACGGTGCCCGGCGCGATCGCGTTAACGCGTATGCCGTGCTCCGCCCACTCGAGCGCGAGCATTTTGGTCATGTGGATCAGCCCCGCTTTCGAAATGCCGTAAACCGACCGCTGGGCGTAGCCCACGATGCCATGCGTCGAAGCGATGTTCACGATGCATCCCGAACGGCGGTCAGCGACGAGATGGCGCCCCATCTGCTGGCTCAGAAAGAAAACGCCCTTGAGATTGACGTTCAGTATGGCGTCCCACTCCGCGGCTGTGACTTCGAGCGCCCGCTTGCGTATCGTGATGCCGGCGTTATTGACCAGCACATCGAGCGAGCCGAGCGTTGCGATCGCCTCGCTCATTGCGCGTTCGATGTCCGGCAGCGCGGAGAGATCGAGTTCCACGGCAATCGCCCGGGCGCCCGTCGCTTCGACATCCCGAAGCGTATCCGCCAGTCCCGCCCGTTTCGTGCCGGAAACGGCAACATCGAATCCATCTCGCGCCAGCGCGATCGCAATCGCCGCGCCGAGTCCCTGCGATGCGCCGGTCACCAGTGCGGTTCGCCTGCGCTTTTGGCTGGATTCCTGCATGGATTCAAGCCGGGCCGTCGCTCTGTATCAACGCGTCTTCTTCGCGGCGGCGATTCCCGCCATCGAACCGAGCACCTCGTGCACGGACGCCGTATCGGCCGCGGCCCATCCCTGCGCCATCGCCGCGTTGTAAATCGGTATGCAGGTACTGAAGAGCGGGGTTGGGCAGTCCACCGCTTTCGCCATATCGCCGATCACCTGCATGTCCTTCTGCCAGACTCCGACTTTCATGGTTGGCGGGACATACTTGCGCCCGACCATCAACCGGCCGCGCAGGCGCAGCACGCCATTGCCCACCACCGGGCTCGGGCCGAAGAGGTCGAGCACCTGTTGTGGGTCGAGTCCCATCTTCCGCGCGAACGTAAGCGATTCGGCCGCTGCGACGTTGTAGATAGCCACGAGATGGTTGGCGATGAACTTCATCTTCGTGCCATGACCGAACGGGCCCACGTACGGCACATTGCGCGTGAAGACATTGAGCAGCGGCAATACGCGGCGAAACGCCGCGCGGCGGCCGCTTGCGAAGATGGTCCACGCACCCTCTTTCATCCGCACCGCCGTTCCGCTGATCGGACAATCGAGCGTTACGATACCGGCTTGACCCAGGGTTCTCATCGCGCGTTCTTTGTCCGCGAGCGGCAGGGTGCTCGTTTCGACCACGACAAGCGGTGCGTGGCGCGCAGCACGCGACGCATGTGCGATCTGGCCCACCGCGTCATCGAGCGCGGCAACGCTCGCGAGCGATGTGATCACCACCTCGGTGCAAGACGCCACGGCGGCACTGGAAGTCAACGGCTGCCCGCCCGCTTTCCTGAGCCGCCGGCGCGCGGGTGCGAGCACGTCATATCCGTACACCGTGTAACCCGCCTCGAGCAACGCCTCCGCCATGGCGCCGCCCATGATGCCGAGGCCCACGACGCCCACCGTTTCTTTTGTGGACGTGCGGGATGCGACGCCAGCTAGGGGTGCGCGCCTCGTTTGCCGCACGTCGGGACCCGTCTCAACGCAGGTATTCGCGCAGCCACTTGCGATAGTCGTCGCCGGCTACGAGGCGTTCCATCTCCTGTGCACTGGCGACGCGCGATTTCAAATCCGCGGGCGCGCCGCCGTTGTAGAGATGCGTGTAGGTCTCGTGCAGCGCCTTGACCGCCGCCGCGACCGGCTGATGGCCCTGGAGCAGTATGCGGGCGCCGCGGGCGGCGAGGTCTTCGCGCTTGAGCGAGGCCGGCGCGGAGCCGACGATCACCGGCAGATGGGCGGCGTCCTGAACCGCGGCCACCTGGTCCAGGGTCTCGACACCGATGACGAAAATCGCATCGACCCCGGTTGCCGCATACGCTTTCGCGCGCGCCACCGCGCCCGCCGTGCCCTCGACTTTGAGCGCTGCAGTACGGCCGGCAATGACGAGGCCGGGATCGCTGCGCGCGGCGACCGCTGCACGCAGCTTGCCGATCATTTCCTCGGTCGATATGAGCTCGTCCGTGCCTTCCGGCTGGCGGAAGCGCACCGGCAAAGCGGTATCTTCGATGCTCATGCCCGAAACGCCGGCGTGCTCGAGTTCCTGAATGGTCCGCATCACGTTCAATGCATTGCCGTAGCCATGGTCCGCGTCCACGAGGAGGCCGAGCTTGCTCACGCGCATGATGCGGCGTATCTGCTCGGCAAACTCGGTGAGCGTGAGAACAATCAGATCGGGTGCGGCAAGCGTCGTGTTTGAGGCGACCGACCCCGCCAGCATGCCGATTTGGTATCCCACACTCTCCGCGACGCGCGCGGAGAGCGGATCGAATACGCTCGCCGGCGAGACGCATTTCGTTCCGCCCAGCACCGCACGCAGCTTGTTTCGCTGTTCGCTGTAGTTCATGATTTTTCCGAATCTCTCCGTTGATCGGTTTCCGGGCCGCATGATACCAGCAATGCGCGACCCGACGGTCTCATTTGCCGGGACCTGGCCGTAGCTCGACGCTCACCTTGGCGGGAAGCGAGCGGATCCGCAGCTCGCCGTCGCGTTCCCATTGCGTCGGGCGGCCGTTGACTAAAGCACGGCCCGGCGCGCCGGGATACGGCCACACAAACACGAGCCCGCCCGGCGGCGGCGCCACGCCGGCGTCTATACTCAATTCAAGGTGATTGCCAGCGCGCCGCAAAC
>DATFGD010000051.1:0-8880 GCA_035249725.1 Burkholderiales bacterium | reverse complement strand
GTCATAGGTCGGTGCGACGCGTCAGCAATCGGGATCTATATTATGGCAGCGGTACGGGCGGGGGGAGAGTGGCGCTTCACGTTAACCACGAGCGGGTTCTATGAGCTTGAGGCCGCCGAGATGGGGTTGCAGCGCCGCCGGAATATCTACGCCGCCATCCGCGCGCTGATAATTCTCCATGATCGCGATCAGCGTGCGCCCGATGGCGAGTCCCGAGCCGTTCAGCGTGTGCACCAATTCCGTCTTGCCTTTCTCGTTTCGGAAGCGCGCCTGCATGCGGCGTGCCTGGAACGCTTCGAAGTTGCTGCACGATGAAATTTCGCGATACGCGTTCTGCCCGGGCAGCCATACCTCGATGTCGTAGGTTTTTGCCGACGCAAAACCGGTGTCTCCGGTGCAAAGCGTCATCACGCGGTACGGCAATTCCAGCCGCTTCAATATCGCCTCCGCATGCGCGGTAAGCTGCTCGTGCGCCTCGTACGACGCCGCGGGGCGGACGATCTGAACCAGCTCTACCTTGTCGAATTGGTGCTGGCGGATCATGCCGCGCGTGTCCTTACCGTACGACCCCGCCTCGCTGCGGAAGCAGGGTGTATGGCAAACATACTTGAGCGGCAGACTGCCACCGGCAACGATTTCGTCGCGCACCATGTTGGTAATGGGAACCTCGGCGGTCGGAATGAGATAGAACTTCTCGCCGTTGTCGCGCGGCACGGCGAAGAGATCGCCTTCGAACTTCTGCAGGCTCGTCACACCCTGCACGCTGGCCGCATTCACGAGATACGGCGCATACACCTCGGTATAGCCGTGCTCGCGCGCGTGCACGTCGAGCATGAACTGGCCGAGCGCACGGTGCAGGCGCGCAAGCTGATCCTTCATCACGACGAAGCGCGCGCCGCTGATCTTCGCCGCCGTGTCGAAATCCAGCATGCCGAGCGCCGTGCCGATGTCGACGTGATCCCTGATCGCGAAGTCGAACGCGCGCGGTGTGCCCACGCGCCTCACTTCGACGTTGTCTTCTGACGATCTTCCGGTCGGAACGCTCGCATGCGGAACGTTCGGAACCACCAGCAGAAAATCGTTCAATCGCGCCTGTATTTCGCTCAGCCGCTGCTCGAGCGCCTTTAGTTGCTCGGCCTGCGCATTGACCTCCGCCATCAATGACGTCGCGTCCTCGCCTTTCGCTTTGGCCTGGCCGATCTGCTTCGAAAGCGCATTGCGCCGCGACTGCAAGTTCTGGGTCTCGACCTGCACCGACTTGCGCTCCGTCTCGAGCGCCTCGAATGCCGCGGTATCGAGCTCGAACCCGCGTGCCGCGAGGCGTTTCGCGGTTTCGGCGAGGTCGCTGCGCAACAACTGTATGTCCAGCATCTAATCCCCGGCTAAGCGATGGTCACGAGCGAAAGGCTGCACATTATCTCGGAGTTGGCCCATGCCGGCCAGCGCCCGGTGTTTCGCGACGGCTAGGATTTCCCGGGCTTTTCCGCCTTGCGGTCGAGTTCGCGCAGCTGTTCGAGCCGCTCCCGGATCTTGGCCTCGAGGCCCTGCGAAGTGGGCGCATAGAACGAGGGCGGTGTCATGCCCTCCGGAAAATAGCGCTCACCTGCCGCATACGCATCGGGCTCGTCGTGCGCGTAGCGGTATTCGCGCCCGTATCCCAGGTCCTTCATGAGTCGCGTCGGCGCGTTGCGCAGATGCTCGGGCACCGGCCGCGATTTGTCCTTGCCGACGAGTTCACGCGCGCTGTTGTAGGCGATGTATGCGGCATTGCTCTTCGGCGCCACCGCGAGATAAATCGCCGCCTGCGCCAGAGCCAGCTCGCCTTCGGGCGTCCCCAGCCGTTCGTAGGTTTCGCACGCGTCGAGCGCAACCCGCAGCGCACGCGGATCGGCAAGACCGATATCCTCGTTCGCCATGCGGACGAGACGCCGGGCGACGTAAAGCGGATCGGCGCCGCCGTCCAGCATGCGTACGAGCCAGTAGAGCGCCGCGTCAGGAGAAGACCCGCGCACCGACTTGTGAAGAGCCGAGATCTGGTCGTAGAACTGATCGCCGCCCTTGTCGAAGCGCCGCAGGTTCTGCGTGAGCGTATTGCGTGTTAGCGCCGCATCTATCGTTTTCGTCTTCGCTTCGGATGCGGCAGTCGCGAGCTGCTCCACCATATTGAGCAGGCGCCGCGCGTCGCCATCGGCATAGGCGATCACGAGCTGGCGTGCTTCCGGCATGACTTCGATTCCACTCAGCGCATGCCCGCTTGCACGCTCAAAAAGCTGTTCGAGCTCCGCATCGGTGAGCGGATGCAGCACGTAAACTGCCGCACGCGACAAGAGCGCGCTGTTCACTTCGAACGAGGGATTCTCCGTCGTCGCGCCGACAAAAGTGATAAGCCCCTGCTCCACGTACGGCAGAAACGCGTCCTGCTGCGCCTTGTTGAAGCGGTGGACTTCGTCGACGAAGAGAATGGTGGGCCGGCCGTGCTGCTGCAGCTCGAGTTCCGCGCGCTGCACTGCTTCGCGGATGTCCTTGACCCCGGAGAAGACCGCCGAGATCGCGATGAATTCAGCTTCAAAGGCTTCGGCCATAAGCCGCGCCAGCGTGGTCTTTCCCACGCCCGGCGGGCCCCACAGGATCATCGAGTGCGGCTTCTTCGCTTCGAACGCGAGCCGCAGCGGTTTGCCCGGGCCTACGAGATGCGATTGTCCGACAACTTCATCGAGCGTTTTCGGCCGCAGCGCTTCGGCGAGGGGCGCCTGTGGCGTGCGCTTTCCGAAAAGATCATTCACGGATTACGTCGGCGCCCGCAGGCGGCGTGAACTTGAACGTGTCCGGTGGAAGCTTCGGATTGCGCTCCACATCCGCAAACTTGATCACCGTGATCTGCCCGAACTGGTCCCTCAACTCCATCGCTTCGAGCCCCGCCTTGCCGAATCCGATGCGCACTCGTTCGAAAGCGGTGTCCTGGGCCTTGGGCACGGCCTCCACCCATTCCAGGCCTTCCTGCGTCCCGATGTTATTGAGCGTGTAATTCTCTTCGAGCACGTTCTTCCCGGCGAGCAGCGCTGCCGGGCTGCTGCCCAAGGCGCGATCGACCGGGCGCGCAGTCACCTGGTTCAGATCCTTGTCATAGATCCAGAGCTGCGTCCCATCGCTCACGATCAACTGCTCGTACGGCTTGTGGTACACCCAGCGAAACTTGCCGGGTCGCGAGAACTGCATGGTGCCGCTCGCCTGCTGGAGCATCTTCATATTGCGATCGAGCACCATCTGCGCGAAACGCGCGCTTGCGGTATTCGTGTTGTCGAGAAAGGACTTGAGCGCATCGATGCCTGAAGCATGAAGCGCAAATGGTGCCCACAAGAGCAGGAAAAGGAGTGCGCGCATCGAGCGTTCTTTCGTTAAGTGAGAGTGTGTATCGGCAGACCGCTTGCCGTAAGACCGCGCTCAGGCGCGGAAATTCGCAGCTCTCACCGTTCGTCGGCGCCGACCGCCGATGCCGGCACCAGCACATCGCGGTTCCCGTTGGTCTGCATCGCGGACACCATCCCCGCGCGCTCCATCTGTTCAATCAGACGCGCGGCGCGGTTGTAACCGATGCGCAGATGCCGCTGCACCAGGGAAATCGAGGGCCGGCGCGTTTTGAGCACGATGGCCACCGCCTGGTCGTAGAGCGGGTCCGCTTCCGCATCGGCCTCTTCGAACAGGCTTTCTTCGCTGCCTTCCACGTCCGAGCCCTCCAGCACGCTCTCGACATAATGCGGCTGCGCGAGTTTCTTCAGATGATCGACGACCTTGTGCACCTCCTGATCGGCGACGAATGCGCCGTGCACGCGCTGGGTAAAGCCGGTGCCGGGCGGCAGGAACAGCATGTCGCCCTGCCCGAGCAGCGCTTCAGCGCCCATCTGGTCCAGGATGGTTCGCGAATCCACCTTGGCCGCGACCTGGAATGCGATGCGCGAAGGGATGTTCGCCTTGATGAGGCCGGTGATGACGTCCACCGACGGCCGCTGCGTCGCGAGTATCAGGTGAATGCCCGCGGCGCGCGCCTTCTGTGCGATGCGGGCGATCAACTCCTCGACTTTCTTGCCGACCACCATCATGAGATCGGCAAGCTCGTCCACCACCACCACGATCAGCGACATCTCGTGCAGCGGCTCGGTATTCTCCGGCGTCGAAGTGAGCGGGTTTGCGATCGGCGCCTTCGCCTTGATCGCATCGCGGACCTTCTGATTGAAGCCGCCCATGTTGCGCACGCCCAAGGCCGACATGAGCTTGTAGCGCCGCTCCATCTCGCCGACACACCAGTTGAGCGCGTTCGCCGCCTGGCGCATGTCGGTCACCACCGGCGCGAGCAGATGCGGTATGCCCTCATAGACGGACAGCTCGAGCATCTTCGGATCGATGAGGATGAGACGCACCTGCGAAGGCGGCGCCTTGTAGACGAGCGACAGGATCATGGCGTTGATCGCCACCGACTTTCCGGAACCGGTGGTGCCCGCCACGAGCAGATGCGGCATGCGCGCGAGATCGGCGACGATCGGATTGCCCGCAATGTCCTTGCCGAGCGCGAGCGTAAGCGGCGAATTCATGTCCGCGTACACCTGCGAGCTGAGAATCTGTGCGAGGCGCACGATCTGGCGCGTGGGATTGGGAATCTCGAGCCCCATGCAGCTCTTGCCGGGAATGGTCTCGACCACCCGGATACTGACCACGGAAAGGGCGCGCGCCAGATCGCGCACGAGGTTGATGATCTGGCTGCCCTTGACGCCGACCGCCGGCTCGATCTCGTAGCGCGTGACGACCGGGCCGGGATAGGCCGCGACCACCTTCACTTCCACGCCGAAGTCGAGCAGCTTTTTCTCGATCAGGCGCGAAGTGAATTCGAGCGTCTCGGTAGAGAGCACCTCGATATTTTTTTCCGCGGCATCGAGCAGATGCAGCGGGGGGAGCAGCGAATCCGGGAGATCTTCGAACAGCGGCACCTGCTTCTCGCGCTCGACACGCGGCGATTTCGGTATGTCGAACGCCGGCGGCTCGATGCGCACCGGCTCGCGAACCTCCAGTTTCTTGCGCCCCTCCTCCACCACCTCTTCGCGCTGGATCACCGCCTGCGCGCCGGCCTGTCGGTCGATGCGCTCCTGCCACTTGCGGATGGTGTAAAGGCAGGCGTCTTCGAGCCAGCCGCCGAGCCGCTCGATGACGGTCAGCCACGATATCCCGGTGAAAAGTCCAAAACCGGCGACGAATACGGTGATCAGGATCAGCGTCCCACCCGTGAACCCGAGCAGGCCGGTGAGGCCCTCGCCGAAGAGCGCGCCCACGATACCGCCCGGGGCATGGGGCAGCGCAACCTTCAGGCTATACAGCCGAACCGCCTCGATGCCGCTGCTCGCGATGAGTACCATCCCGAATCCCGCCGCAGCGACCGCATACGAACGACGATCCGTCTCAGGCACGATCTCGATGCGGCGAAAACCCCACCAGACCGCCGCCGCGCAAAAGATCACCCACCAATAGGCCGAGACGCCGAAGAGATAGAGCATGAGATCGGCGACATAGGCCCCCACCACGCCGCCGGCATTGTGTATGGCGGTCGCATTGAGACTGTGCGACCAGCCCGGATCGTTCTTGTCATACGTGTAGAGGACGAGCAGGAGATAGAGCGCCAGCGCCAGCAGCGCCAACCACCACGATTCGCGCAACCGCGCTGCAATCCGGGGCGGAAGCGGGTTCTGCGCGGCGCGGCTGATGCCGATTTTTTCGCGTGCTGCCACTCGTTTAAGTATTCCCTTTAAGCCGTTGATTGTACATCCGAAGCCATACACCGTGCGCGAAAAAAAACCTCGCCGCGCCGACGAGGTTTCTTTAGCGGGTTGCGGGCGCCGTCAGCGCACGATGCACTCGCCGGGCGCGCCGGGCACGCCGAGTGAGAAAGGCAGTTGACTCAATCCCAGCCCCGGATCCTTGGCGAGCGCCGCAGGCGCGGTCTTGGCGTCTTTCACGTAACTGAACTGTCCCGGACCGACCAGTTGTGAACCGGCGTCGTTCTGCACGATATAGGCGCCGGTATGCGTTGCATGATAGACGCCGGGCGGCAGCTTGCCGCTGGTCGGCGTGACGTCCGCGCAGCCTTCCGAACACTCGAGCGTGTCGCCGGAGGAGCCGCGTATGCCGATCGTCGCCTGCTGCGTGCCGATCTTGTATGCGTCCTGATTGCCGCGCCGGCCGATCAATCCGGTAACGGTGCGCATGCCGCCTTTGACGAGACGTAGAAAGGCGTTGTCCGCCTGGGGCTGATCCTTGGCAAAGTTATACGCTTCGACCCGGACGGTGGTATTCGGCCGCATCGTAATCGAACTGCCGTCGCTGAAATTGATCTGCGCGTAACTGTCCTTCTCCGTCGTCAGCACGTCCCCCGGATTGACGTCGGAATTGCGCGAAAGGATCTGCGGCGTGCCCTCCGCGCGCTGCACCGAAAGCGAGCCGGTCAAATGCGCCACTGTGCCGGCGGCGGCGCACGCCGCGCCACTCAGCAACGCGCTCAGTACCGCAAACGCGGCCTGTCTTGCAATGAAACTTTTCGCAACCATGCAGTTCTCCCCTTCAGAAGCTTATGCCGCACACTATCTCACGCAGCAGCGCTGCGCGTGGTACTGCGCGCGGTCATGGATTGGCGGTCGAGCAGCAGAATCTTGCGGCGCTCGGCCCGGATGAGCCCCTTCTCTTGCAGATCTTTCACCACCCGGCTCACCATCTCGCGCGATGCGCCGATCATACGCGCAATTTCCTGCTTCGGCGGCGCGTGCTGCACCATCCATTTCCCGTCGACCTCTTCCGCCATGTCGAGCAGCAAACGCGCGACGCGTCCGTAGACATCGATCAACGCGAGGCTTTCGATTTTGCGATCGGCGTCGCGCAGGCGCTTCACGAGGTTGCGGATGATGCGCATGGCGAGATCGAAGTTGTCCTTCATGCAGGTCACGAAGCCGGCTTTCGACAGCCGCAGCATCTCACAGGGCTCCAGGGTTTCCACGCTCGCCGACCTCGGCTGATCGTCGAGAAGGCCCATCTCTCCGAAGAAATCGTGCGGGCCCAGGTTGCTGAGGATCACCTCATGGCCCTCATCGTCCTGGATCAAGACCTTCACCCGCCCGGCGAGAATGATGTAAAGCGCATCGGTTTCGTCGCCCGCCCGCACGATGAGCGCATTGCGTGGATAACGCCGGTGCTGCACGTAGGCGAGCACCGCGCTCAGCTGCTGTTCGGAGAACGTCGAAAACAACGGAACGCGCTTCAGGATCTGCGGATTGAGAGCGAACTGTACCGGCATGGTGTCATCCCGTCATTGTGTTCTTGTCATAGTCGTGTTCTGTTTTACCCGGCTCGGCCGGGGGAGCCCGCTCATATACTGCCAGATCGCGTCCACGCCGTCACGTGCCGCGCACGCGTCGCTTGCGATCCTGATGTAAACGCGCTTCCCCGCTCGACAGCGCAGCGAGCGACCTGCTAGATTCGTGCTTTTTGACTCGACATTTCCGTCCGCATGCCTTCCACTCGCCACTGCCGTTTACTGATCCTCGGCTCGGGGCCGGCCGGTTATACGGCGGCGATATACGCCGCCCGCGCTAATCTGAAACCGGTGCTGCTCACGGGCCTCGCTCAGGGCGGGCAGCTCATGACCACGACCGACGTGGACAACTGGCCGGCCGATGCGACGGGCGTGCAGGGTCCGGAACTGATGGAGCGATTCCTCAAGCACGCACAGCGTTTCGAGACGGACGTGATCTTCGACCACGTGCACACCGCGAAGGTCAAGGACACGCCGATTACCGTCATCGGCGATCAGGCGACGTACACCTGCGATGCGCTCGTTATCGCGACCGGCGCATCCGCCATGTATCTGGGGCTGCCTTCGGAGCAGCAGTTCATGGGCCGCGGCGTCTCGGGTTGCGCCACCTGCGACGGTTTTTTCTACAAGGGTCAGGAAGTCGCGGTCGTAGGCGGCGGCAACACCGCGGTGGAAGAAGCGCTGTACCTGTCGAACATCGCAAGCCGGGTAACGGTCGTACATCGCCGCGACCGATTTCGCGCCGAAGCGATCCTGGTGGACAAGCTCAAGACCCGCGTGGCCGACGGCAAGGCCGCGATCATGTGGGACCATGTGCTCGACGAAGTCCTCGGCGACAGCAGCGGCGTGACCGGCATGCGCGTGCGACACGTCAGAACAGGAGACGTGACCGAGAAAAAGCTGCAGGGCGTTTTCATCGCGATCGGCCATCGTCCGAACACCGAGATCTTCGCGGGCCAGCTCGACATGGAGAACGGCTATATCATCACGCGCGGCGGACTGAGCGGCGGCGCCACGGCGACCAGCGTCCCGGGCGTGTTCGCCGCGGGAGACGTGCAGGACCACGTCTATCGCCAGGCGGTCACGAGCGCGGGCACGGGCTGCATGGCGGCGCTCGACGCGCAAAAGTATCTCGAAGGCAAGGGACTGATATAGTCCGCCCGCCTTTGCCATGCGCTTCAGCCATGAAAAAGCACCCCACCAAACCGGCAGCGGAAGACCTCGAACTTCTGCGTGCCTCGCTGTCCGATGTCACGCCGCTGCCGCGCACCAACCGGGCAGAGATCGCGACGGATCCTCCGCAGCCGTTCGCCGTGCAGCGGTTGCGCGACGAGCGCGCGGCGCTCGCCGACAGCCTGAATCCGTTCGTCCCCTGGGACAGCGGCCTCGAGACGGGTGAGGAACTCTCTTACCTGCGCGCCGGGCTGCCGACGCTCACGCTCAGGAAGTTGCGCCGCGGGCACTGGGTCATACAGGACGAGATCGATCTACATGGGCTCACTACGCCGGAAGCGCATGCCTTGCTCGCGACTTTC
>DATFGD010000050.1:0-4762 GCA_035249725.1 Burkholderiales bacterium | reverse complement strand
CAGTACGCGGGATGGTTGCGCGCCCGGAAATCGCTCCTCACGCGTATACCGCCCAGACGGCGCGCGCCCCCCAGGCTGCAAGCATGAGGGCGATGAGCAGCATGGATAGTTCCAGCGACCGTCCGCGCCATGCGGTAGACTCCGCCAGTATGGTGCGCAAACCGATCGGCGCGTGGACCGCGACGGCTGCGACGAAGAGCAGGTAGAAAGCGAGCCACAGCGGATTGCCGCGTGTGCGGCCCAGTATCTCCGCCGCGCTCAATCCATTGCGGACCGCGTAGATGACGGTGATGAGGTGGACGATCACGCACAGCGCGAGCACGAATGCACTCGCGCGCTGTGCACCCCAGAGCAGCACTTGCGTGCGCGCACGCATCAGTGGCCTTCTTCCTCCAGTTCGCCTTTCAGCGCAGCTTCCAGTACCAGTCGCTTCAGCCCTGCAATGCCCGCAGTCGGAGAAAGCTGCTTGGGACAACGTTCCGTGCAGCTCATGTGCGTGTGGCAGGCGTGGCAGCCGGCATCACCGGCGACCGCGGCGAGGCGCGTCCTGCGGTCGGTATCGCGTACATCGTTGACGAGCGTCCACGCCCGGTTCAAAGCCGCCGGTCCGAGATAATCGGGGTTCCACGACACCACGTCGCAGGCGCTATAGCAGACGCCGCAGCCGATACATTCAATACCTTCATCGACGTGCCGCCGCTGCGGCGTTTCGGGCGGCACGCGGGCGAAATCGTCGCGTCGCGTGGCGCTGCCTTGAAACCGCCCGCGCGCACGCTGCCACTTCTCGAAGAACATCGTCATGTCCGTGACGAGGTCCTTCAGCACCGGAAGATGGGCAAGCGGTGCAATTTCGAGCCGATCGCCAGCAGTCACCTTCGCGACATGGGTGCGACAGGTCCATCGGGCCTTGCCGTTGACCGTCATTGCGCACGAACCGCACATGCCGACGCGGCAGGCAAAGCGGTACGAGAGCGTGGGATCGAGCCGGCGTTGGATATAGCTCACCACGTCGAGCACGGTCTGGCTCTCGAGGCGCGGCACCTCGTACTGGTGAAAGTGACCCGACTCGCCGCCGCGCCAGACGCTGACCCGCAGGATATTCATAGGTGCGCGGCAACCGCAGGAGCACCCTCGGAAACTTGGCGTTCTCGGCGTCTTGGCGGCAGATTCAAATCATGCAGACTCGTAGAGTCGCGTCATGACGAATTCGCGGTGGCCGAGCGCCTCCGCGGCGGTCAACCGTCCGTTGCACGTGCGGAGCATGACTTCGATCAACTCGTCTCCGGTCTGGTCGAGATTTTTCTGGCGTTGCAGGAGACCGGAGCAGTCATAATCGATGTGCTCGGCCATCGTCCGCGCGGTTCGGGGATTGGCGGTGAGCTTGATCACCGGCAGGATCGGATTGCCTATGACGTTGCCCTGGCCCGTCGGGAAAAGGTGCACCGCGTACCCCGATGCCGCGAGCAACGTGACCATCTCGGCGGCCGCCGACGATGAATCCATGAACCAGAGGCCGGGGCGGGTCGGCGTTTCAGCTTTGTCGAGCACGCCGATCACCTTGCATTTCTTGCCGATCTTCTGGATGTTGCCGAGCGCCTTTTCCTCGATCGTCGTCAGCCCGCCCGCAATATTGCCCTTCGTCGGCTGCGACTCGGACAGATCGTCGGTCTTGTGCCGTTCGATCACGTCCTGATAGCGGTTGAACATGAACATGAATCGATCGCGCACTTCAGGCGTTGCGCAGCGTTCGGCGACGATGTGTTCGCCGCCGGTGATCTCGGTGGTCTCTCCGAAGCACATCGTCACGCCGAGCGGCTCCAGCTTGTCGAAGGCGCTGCCCACGGTGGGATTCGAGCCGCAGCCCGAGGTCGTATCCGACTCGCCGCACTTGGTGGACACCCAAAGATCGCTGATGGGTGCTTCCTCGCGCCGCAGCTCCGATGCCCACTGCACGTACTCCTTGGCGACCTTGGAGGCGCGCAGGATCGTGTCGTGGTCACCGTGCAACTCGATGCCGAAGCCGGTCACCGGCTTGCCGGTCTTCGCGATGCCGTCCACGATGCGCTTGGTCCAGCCGTCTTCAATGCCGATTACGACCACGGCGGCGACATTGGGATTGGATCCCGCACCGATCAGCGTGCGGAAGTGCAGGTCGAGATCCGCGCCGAACTGCAGGCGCCCGTAAGGATGGGCAATCGCTATCGTGCCCTTGATGTTGTTGGCCACCGCCTCGCAGGCGGCGTTGGAGAGATCGTCGACAGGCAGAATAATGACGTGATTGCGAACCCCGACACGGCCATTTTCGCGGCGGTAGCCCCAGAAGGCGGTCTTGCTGTTGATCATGATCGATCCTTGTGAAAATAGGCGCCGGCTACCAGCGCTTGGTCTTGATGTTGTGGACGTGCGCGTGCTCGCCTACCTTGATGTCGGAGACGGCCTTTCCAATGTCGTAGCCGTACTTGAGCACCGTTTCGCCCTTCCTGATGTCCCGGGTTGCTACCTTGTGGCCGATCGGGACGTCGTTCAGCGCCTTCACCTTGATCGTCGAATCGTCCTCCATCACCCAGCCGATAAGCTCCTGCCCGGTCTTGATGCCCTCGACCACGGCAACGCCCACCGTGTCCTTCTTGTCATGCACGAGTATGTGGATCATGTCGTCTCCTCTGTAGCCCTTTCAGCGCGAAAAGCGGCGTGCGAACTACGAACTTTACCCGCCGTCCGGAGCCGAAGTCAACTATATGAGCTATATGAATTCCGGCCGTCATGCTAAGATGCCGGCACCCAAACGAGACCGCGCGATGATCGGTTCGCTCGCCCCCGGCAGCCTTACGGCCAGTCCGCTCTACAAGGAAGTGAAGTTTCGCATCACGCGCGACCTCGCGGCCGGCGTGTGGAAGCCGGGGCAATCGATTCCGAGCGAATCGCGGCTCGCGCGCGAGTTCAATGTTTCGATCGGGACCATCCGCAAGGCGATCGACGAACTCGTGGCGGAAAGAATACTCCTGCGGCAGCAGGGACGCGGGACGTTCGTCGCCACGCACAGCGAAGACCGCACGCTGTTCTTCTTTTTTCATGTTGTCGGAAAGGACGGCAGCCGGGAGCTGCCAGTGAGCGAAATGCTCTCGTTCCGCACCACGAAGGCACGCAGCGAAGATGCGCTGCGTCTCGGCATCGCGCCGAATGGCCGCACCCTGCGCATTCAGAACGTCCTCAAGCTCGGCGGGAAACCGGTCGTCTTCGACGATATCGTGGTCCCGGCCACCTTGTTCTCCGATCTCGACGAAAAGACCTTTGCGCGGCGGGACGGCACGATTTACGGGCTGTATCAGGCGCGCTACGGAATCAACGTGATCCGCATCAGCGAGCGGCTGTCCGCCGCGCTGGCCACGCAAGCCGTGGCCGGGCGGCTCAGGATAGACCTGCGCGCACCGGTGCTGATGATCAAGCGCGTCGCATACACCTACAACGACACGCCGGTGGAATACCGCGTGAGCTGGGTCAATACCGATGCCCACGAGTATCTGAGCGACTTGTGGAAAACGGAAGGCAGATGAGAGCAGCCCAGCCGTTCTTCGCCCGCGCGGCCTACTCCTGCGGCTCGGGCTCGCCCGTTGCGGCCGCGGCTCCGCCAGTGAGCTTTTCCTTGATGCGCGCCGCTTTGCCTGAACGCTGCCGGAGGTAATAGAGCTTCGAACGGCCGACGTCGCCGCGACGCTTGACCTCGATCGAGGCGATCATCGGCGAATACGTCTGGAACGTCCGTTCCACGCCCTCTCCCGAAGAGATCTTGCGCACGATGAAGGCAGAATTGAGTCCGCGGTTGCGTTTGCCGATGACTACCCCCTCGTAGGCCTGGACGCGCTTGCGGTCACCTTCGACCACGTTGACATTCACGACCACCGTATCCCCGGGCGAGAACTCGGGTATGGTCTTGCCGAGCCGCTTGATTTCTTCCTGCTCGAGGGCCTTGATGATGTCCATCTTCATGCTCCTTGTACTTCTTTCCTGAATTCTTCCAGCAGCGCCTGCTCTTCCGCGGTAAGCGCGCGCTGCGCCAGTAAATCGGGTCGCCGCTGCCAGGTGCGGCCGAGCGTCTGCTTACGGCGCCAACGGGCAATCTCCGCGTGGTTGCCGGAGAGCAGCACCTGCGGGACCGGCTCGCCCTCGAAAATCTCCGGCCGCGTGTAGTGCGGGCAATCGAGCAGACCGTTTACAAACGAATCCTGGGTCGCCGACTCGGCGTCCCCCAGTGCGCCGGGAAGCTGGCGCACCACGCAATCGATCAACACCATCGCCGCCAGCTCGCCGCCCGAGAGCACGTAGTCGCCGATCGAAATCTCGTCATCCACGCTGTGCCGGACAACACGCTCATCCACACCTTCGTAACGCCCGGCGAGCAACACGAGACCGTCCTCGCCAACGTATTCGGCTACGCGGGCGTGATCCAGCAAACTGCCCTGGGGCGAGAGGTATACCACCCGCGGCCTTTTCACGCCTGCGCTTTTCTGCCGCTGCTGCGCAGCAGCGAGCGCTTTGTGCAGCGGCCCGGGCATCATCACCATGCCGGGGCCGCCCCCGTACGGGCGGTCATCGACGGTCCGATAGGCATTGCCCGCGAAGTCGCGGGGATTCCACGCCACGAGGCGATACAACCCCCGCTCGCGCGCCCGTCCCGTCACGCCCCACTCGGTCACCGCATCCAGCATCTGCGGAAACAGCGTCACGACATCGAACTGAAGCATCAGTAATCGGCGCTCCAATC
>DATFGD010000049.1:0-4235 GCA_035249725.1 Burkholderiales bacterium | reverse complement strand
GATGGCGATGGTCTTGGCGTGCTGGAGCACGTCGCGAAACACTATCCGAGCGTGCCGGTCGCCGTCATCACCGCGCATGGCAGCACGGAAAACGCGGTCGCCGCCTTGAAGGCGGGTGCATTCGATTATCTTGCCAAGCCGGTCTCGCTCAACCAGTTGCGCATGCTCGTGCGCTCGGCGCTCAAGCTGCCGCAGCCCGGACAGGGTAAGCACGTCAGCGACGGCCCCGAACTGCCGCCCAATTACCCGCGGCTGATCGGCGACTCCGCGCTCATGCAGGCGACGCGCCAGATGATCGACCGGCTCGCGCGCACCCAGGCGCCGATCCACATCACCGGCGAATCGGGCAGCGGCAAGGAGCTGGCGGCGCGATTGGTCCATCTCGAAGGCTCGCGTCGGGAGGGTCCGTTCGTCGCGGTCAACTGCGGCGCGATTCCGGAAAACCTGATGGAGTCGGAATTCTTCGGTTACCGCAAGGGTGCCTTCACCGGCGCGGCGGCGGACCGCGATGGATTTTTTCAGGCGGCAAGCGGCGGGACGCTCTTTCTCGACGAGGTCGCGGACCTGCCGCTGCAGATGCAGGTGAAACTGCTGCGCGCGATCCAGGAAAAGAAGGTCCGCAAGGTCGGTTCCACCAGCGAGGAGCAGGTGGACGTGCGCATCATCAGCGCGACACACCGCAGCCTCGGCGAGGAGGTGAAGAGCGGAGCGTTCCGGCAGGACCTTTACTACCGCCTCAACGTCATCGAGCTGCGGATGCCGAGCCTGCGCGAGATGCGCGAAGACATCCCCGCGCTTGCGGAGGCGATCGTGCGACGGCAGTCCGGAACGAAGGAGCCGCCGCGGCTCACCCCCGCCGCGGTGCAGGAGCTGCAGAATTACGACTTTCCGGGCAACGTGCGCGAGCTGGAGAACATCCTGGAGCGCGCGCTGGCGCTTACGACCGGCGCGGAAATCGATGGAGGCGACCTTCAGCTCGTAGCGAAGGAACCCGCAGACAAGCGCGCATCGCCCGACGTATCCGGGCTCCCGTTACAGGAGCGGCTCGACCTCGTGGAGAAAAGGGCGATTCTCGATGCGCTTGCCCAGACGCACTACAACCGCACGGCCGCCGCAAAGCTCCTCGGCATCACGTTCCGGGCGCTGCGCTATCGGATGGAGCGGCTCGGCATCAATGATGAGCTCGAGTCGAAAGGGTAGGCGGGGCGCCCGGTCGCGTGAGCTGCATCTCAACGCAGAAGGGTTGGTCGAGGGCGTTCGCTACATCGCCTCACCCAATTGCGATGACCGTCCCTTGGGCGTCGCGGTCGAGCTCATCGTCATCCACGCGATCAGCCTGCCGCCGGGCGAATTCGGCGGCTCTGCCATCGTGGATCTATTCACCAACCGCCTCGACTGCAGCGCGCATCCCTATTACGCGAATCTCGTCCCACTTGAAGTGTCCGCGCATTTTCTCGTTCGTCGCGACGGTGAAGTGATCCAGTTCGTGGCGTGCGGGAAACGGGCGTGGCACGCCGGCGTCTCGAACTGGTGTGGGCGCAGCCGCTGCAACGACTACTCGATCGGCATCGAACTCGAGGGCAGCGAGGACGTGCCTTTCGAAGACGCGCAGTACGAGGCGCTCGCCGCGGTCACGCAGGCGCTTAAGGCAGGCTATCCCGTGTCCGGTATCGTCGGGCACTCGGACATTGCGCCCGGGCGCAAGACCGATCCGGGGCCGCATTTCGACTGGGACCGTTTTCGTGCGTTGACCGGCGAGCCTCCACCAAACTCAGTTGCATAACCGCAGCGCATAGAAATCCGGCTTCGTACCGTCCCCGCCCCAAAACTTTGTGTTGCTGAATCGGTAAAGGGCATGTTTTCCGTGCCTTGTCGGCCGTTGCTGCACAGCGTTTGGGCAACTCCGAAAATACTTCGAAATCCCTATTGCGTTCCCAAAATCGCACTACTAGAATTGGTTTGGAGGACGGTTTATAACCACAATATATAGTGGTTTTGGGTTGGGGGATGTCACACCCCGGCAGGTTCCAATAAGAGCTTAGATTCAAGGAGTCATACATATGCAACTCGCCACCGGCACGAGCCATTCCGCATCCGCTGCGAATTTCGCCATTCCCGAAGGGGCGGCCGCCCAGGAGTCGCGCTATGCGCAATACAAGGTGATCCGTCGGAATGGCAGCGTGGTGGTGTTCGAGCCCTCCAAGATCGCGATCGCCGTGACCAAGGCCTTCATCGCGGTGAACGGCGGGCAGGGCGCGGCTTCGGCGCGCGTGCGCGAGCAGGTGGCCCATCTCACGGAAGCCGTGGTGAACGCCCTCATGCGGCGTCAGCCCTCGGGCGGCACCTTCCATATCGAGGACATCCAGGACCAGGTCGAGTTGGCCCTGATGCGCGCGGGCGAGCACAACGTGGCGCGCGCCTACGTGCTGTACCGCGAGGAGCGGGCGAAGGAGCGCGCGCGGCAGCGCGAAGCCCAGCAGGCGCCGCGCCCGGCCGCGGCCGTCATCAATGTGATCGAGGGCGGGGTCGCGAAGCCGCTCGATCTGGCGAAGCTGGCCGCGCTGGTGGAAAGCGCATGCCACGGTCTGGGACGCGAGGCGAGCCCGGAGCCCGTCCTGCAGGCGATGCAGCGCGACCTCTACGAAGGCGTGCGGATGGACGAAGTGCGCAAGTCCATGGTGCTCGCGGCACGTGCGCTGATCGAGCAGGACCCGAGCTACAGCTACGTCACGGCGCGGCTCCTGCTGCACTCGCTGCGGCTCGAGACGCTGGGCGAGGAAGTGACCCAGGAACAGATGGGGGCGCGCTACGCGCAATACCTGCCCGAATTCGTGAAAAAGGGCGTCGAGGCGGAACTGCTCGACGAGCGGCTCGCGCAATATGACTTGAAATGCCTGGGGGCGGCGCTCGATGCCAATCGCGATCTCAAGTTCACCTATCTCGGACTGCAGATCCTCTACGACCGTTACTTCCTGCACATCGGCGGACGGCGCATCGAACTTCCGCAGATCTTTTTCATGCGGGTGGCGATGGGGCTCGCGCTGAACGAGCCGGAAGGCAGCCGGGAGGCGCGCGCGATCGAGTTCTACAACATCCTGTCGTCGTTCGATTTCATGAGCTCGACGCCCACGCTCTTCAATTCGGGCACGCGCCGCTCGCAGCTTGCGAGCTGCTATCTCACCACGGTTTCCGACGACCTGGACGGGATCTACGAAGCGATCAAGGAAAACGCCATGCTGCAGAAGTACGCCGGCGGCATCGGCAACGATTGGACGCCGGTGCGCGCGCTCGGCGCCTACATCAAGGGCACCAACGGCAAGAGCCAGGGCGTGGTGCCGTTCCTCAAAGTGGTGAACGACACCGCGGTCGCGGTGAACCAGGGCGGCAAGCGCAAGGGCGCCGTGTGCTCCTACCTGGAAACTTGGCACCTCGACATCGAAGAATTCCTGGAACTGCGCAAGAACACCGGGGACGATCGCCGTCGCACGCACGACATGAACACGGCGAACTGGGTGCCGGATCTCTTCATGAAGCGCGTGATGGAAGAGGGCGAGTGGACGCTGTTCTCGCCCTCCGACGTGCCGGACCTGCACGACCGGTACGGCAAGGCGTTCGAGCGCGCTTACCTCGACTACGAGGCCAGGGCCGCGCGCGGTGAGCTCAAGCTCTACAAGCGGATTCCCGCGATGCAGCTCTGGCGCAAGATGCTCTCGATGCTGTTCGAGACCGGGCATCCGTGGCTCACGTTCAAGGATCCGTGCAATATCCGCAGCCCGCAGCAGCACGTGGGGGTCGTGCACAGCTCCAACCTGTGCACGGAGATCACGCTGAACACCAGCGACAGCGAGATCGCCGTCTGCAACCTGGGCTCGGTCAACCTGGCGGCCCACATGCTCGAGCGCGGCGGCGCCTGGAGCCTGGACCAGGACAAGTTGCGTCGAACGGTCCGCACGGCGATGCGGATGCTCGACAACGTCATCGACATCAACTATTACGCGGTCGGCAAGGCGCGCAACTCGAACCTGCGGCATCGCCCGGTCGGGCTCGGCATCATGGGGTTCCAGGATTGCCTGCATCTGATGCGCACGCCCTACGCCAGCGACGGCGCGGTCGAGTTCGCCGACCGGTCGATGGAGGCGGTCTGCTACCAGGCCTACTGGGCCTCGACCGAGCTGGCCGAGGAGCGCGGCCGCTACCCGAGCTTCCGCGGCTCGCTGTGGGACCGCGGCATTCTG
>DATFGD010000048.1:0-2916 GCA_035249725.1 Burkholderiales bacterium | reverse complement strand
CTCTTCTGGGCGATCCGGGGCGGCGGCGGTAACTTCGGCGTGGTCACCCAGTACGAATTTGAGCTTCATCCGGTCGGTCCTGAGATATTGGCCGGCTTGATCGTATTTCCGATATCACAGGCCAAGCAGGTGCTGCAGAAGTATCGCGAGTTCGTCGCGTCCGCGCCTGAGGAACTCAATGTGTGGGTCGTGCTGCGCCAGGCGCCGCCTTTGCCGTTCCTGCCGGCCGACGTACATGGCAAGGGCGTAATCGTGTTGCCGATGTTCTATGCCGGCGACACCCGGGAAGGCGAGAGGCTCATCGCACCGCTGCGCAAGTTCGGCGATGCGTACGGCGAGCACATCGGTGCAATGCCGTATGTCGACTGGCAGAAGGCGTTTGACCCGCTGCTCACACCCGGGGCGAGAAACTACTGGAAGTCGCACAACTTTACGGAACTGAAGGACGAAGCGATCGATACGGTGATCCAGTTCGCCACGATGCTTCCGTCGCCCCAATGCGAGATTTTCATCGGGCTCATCGCCGGCGCCGCCAACCGCGTGCCGGGCGATGCGACGGCGTGGAGCGGCCGCGACGCAAAATTCGTCATGAACGTGCACGCCAGATGGGACGAAGCGAAGCAGGACCGGCCTTGCATCGATTGGGCGCGCACGTTTTTCGCAGCCTCTAAACCGTATGCATCGGCGGGCGCCTACGTGAACTTCATGACCGCAGACGAGAGCGACCGTGTGGCCGCGGCCTACGGTGCCAACTACCCTCGGCTCGCCAGCATCAAGAAGCGGTACGACCCGGACAATGTCTTTCGCATGAACCAGAACATCAAGGCATAGCGCCGCCACGACACAGGTTTATTCGTAAGCATGGCGAGAGCCGTTTTCATCATCGTTGAAGGGAGTTTGTATGTCCAAGTCAGCTGTAACATCTGTCCTCGCTTTTGCTGCGGCGCTCGCAGTGGCACTTCCGCAAAGTGCCGTAGCACACAACGGCGCTGACCATGCCGCACATGGCGGTAAGCGTGCAGTGCCGCTCTATGACAATCTGGGCAGCCACCACTACGCCATTACCACCGGGGTGCCGCTCGCGCAGCACTACTTCGACCAGGGGCTGCGGCTCTACTACGGGTTCAATCACCAGGAGTCGATCCGCGCGTTCGAGGAAGCCGCCCGGCTCGATCCGTCCCTGGCGATGGCGCACTGGGGCATCGCGCTCGCGCTCGGGCCCAACATCAATGTGCCGATGGACGCCAACGCCGGTCGCGCGGCTTACATGGCGATTCAGAAGGCGCTTCAGCTCTCGGCAAATGCGAGCCCCAAGGAACAGGCCATGATCCGCGCACTCGCCACGCGCTACACGAAAGAGCCTCCGGAAGAGCGCGCAGCGCTGGACAAAGCGTACGCGGACGCAATGCACAAGGTCGTGCGGCAGTATCCCGGCGACATGGAGCTGCGCACCCTTTATGCGGAAGCGCTGATGGACTTGAGCCCGTGGCAGTACTGGACGCGGGACGGGAAGCCGCGCGAGAACACGACGGAATTGCTCTCGCAGCTGGAACAGGTCCTGACGGCGAACCCGAATCATCCGGGCGCCAATCATTTTTACATCCATGCGGTGGAAGCAGTGGATCCGCTACGCGCGGTGCCCGCGGCGGAGCGGCTCGCACAGCTTATGCCGGGTGCCGGCCATATCGTCCATATGCCCGGGCATATCTACGTTCGTGTCGGGCGTTATCTCGATGCAATCAAGGCGAACGAGCACGCGGTCCACGCGGATGAAACCTACATACGCGACCAGTCGCCGGCATTGGGACCCTATGTCGCGGGCTACTACCCGCACAACTATGACTTCCTCGCGTTTGCCGCGAGCATGATCGGCCGCAGCACGCAGGCGATCGGCGCGGCCGAGAAGGTTGCCTCCCTCGCTTCCCCGGACTTGATGAACGCGCCCGGAATGACGTTTACCCAGCACCACCATACCCGGCACCTGCAGATGAAAGTGCGGTTTGGCCGGTGGGTCGAGATCCTCACTACGCCGGCGCCGGATGCGGGTCTCATCCATGCACGGGCGATGTGGCATTACGCCCGGGGTCGCGCGCTGGTTGGGCAAGGCGATTTTCAGACAGCTCAAGCGAACCTGGTGCAAGTGCGCGCTGCTGCGCAGAATCCGGAACTCGCCAAGCTTCGGCTGGAATTCAACACCTCGGGACAAGTGCTGGGGATTGCGAGCGAGGTGCTCGCGGGACACATTGCCGCAGCGAACGGTGACTTCGAAGCCGCGATTGCGCATCTGCGCGAGGCCACCCGCCGCGAGGACGAACTCGTTTACGGTGAGCCACCCGAGTGGTCGGTGCCGGTGCGGCAGGAACTGGGCCTGGTGCTGCTCAAGGCCGGCCGCACGCGCGAGGCGGAACAGGCGTTCCGCGAGGATCTCAAGCGCTTCCCGGAAAACGTATGGTCGCTGCAAGGCGTGGCACACGCGCTGCATGCACAGAACCGCGCTCGCGAGGCGGAAGAGATCAGCCAGCGCCTGAAGCGGATCTGGTCGAAGGCCGATGTAACGCCGGCGCTGGCCGGCTTGTGATATTTATTTCTGGCGAAGGCAGCGGCAGATCGCCACAATAGAGGGCAAATTCAACAGCCGACTTCCTGCAAGTGTTGGACTGACGAGGGGATGTATGGCGAAGGAACAAATGGACACGTGGGCGGCCGGTAAGTTGTACGAACCTTACGTCGGTCGCTGGAGCCGGCTGGTCGCACGCGAATTCCTGGCATGGCTTCGAGCGCAGCCGCTCCTCGACTGGGTGGACGTCGGGTGCGGAACGGGCGCGTTGACCGAAACCGTCCTGCGCGAGACGAATCCCCGGAGCATTAGAGGACTGGACCCGTCGACTGCGTTCATCGAACATGCCCGGGCACACA
>DATFGD010000047.1:0-12950 GCA_035249725.1 Burkholderiales bacterium | reverse complement strand
TTCAGCCCGGCGTGGTTCTCGATCGCCTGAACGCCTATCTCAAGCCGCATGGGCTGTGGTACCCCGTGGACGTTTCCACCAGCGCGCAGGCGACACTGGGCGGCATGGCAGGCAATAACTCGTGCGGCTCGCGTTCGATCGAATACGGCAACATGGTGCACAACGTGCAAGCAATCGATGCGGTGCTCACCGACGGTTCCGAATTCGAATTCGGCCCGGTACCGGACGATCTATCGCGTCTCGAGGCACCGCGCGGTTACGCCGATTTGGTGAAGCGAATCCGCGCCATTGCGGTGCGCGAGGCTGAAGAAATCGCGCATCGCTATCCCAAAGTGCTGCGTCGCGTGGGCGGATACAACCTCGACATGATGCTGCCGTTGCCATTCAACATGGCGCATCTCCTGGTGGGTTCCGAGGGCACACTCGCGTATTCGAAGCGTCTGCACCTCAAACTGTCACCGCTGCCGAAGCACAAGACGCTGGGCGTGTGCCACTTCCGGGGCTTCTACCAGTCGATGGAGGCGCCGCAGCACATCGTCAAATTGAAGCCGGCTGCGGTGGAGCTGGTCGATCGCACGATGATCGATCTGGCGCGCGCCAATCCCGCGTTCGAGCCCATCGTGAAGCGCTTCATACGCGGTGAACCGGAAGCGATCCTGCTCGTCGAATTCGCCGGCGACGATCGCGAGGCGCAGCTTGAACGGCTCAAACAGCTCGTGGAGCTGATGGGGGATCTGGGCTTTCCAGGCAGCGTGGTGGAGATCACCGATCCCCAGTTGCAGCGCGACGTGTGGGAAGTGCGGAAGGCCGGCCTCAACATCATGATGTCGATGAAGGGAGACGGCAAGCCGGTGTCGTTCATCGAAGACTGCGCGGTGCCGCTCGAGCACCTTGCCGAATATACCGACCGCTTGACGCGGGTGTTCGAAAAGCACGGGACAACCGGCACGTGGTACGCGCATGCCTCCGTCGGCTGCCTGCACGTGCGTCCGGTGCTCAACATGCGGGAGGACGGTGCGCAGAAGATGCGCGCGATCGCGGAGGAGGCCGCCGACCTCGTGAAGCAGTACAAGGGCGCGTATTCCGGCGAGCACGGCGATGGGCTTGTGCGCTCGGAATGGATTGCACCGTTTTTCGGGTCCAAGCTCACGCGCGCCTTCGAGGAGATCAAGGACCTCTTCGATCCCAAGGGGCTGCTGAATCCCGGGAAGATCGTGCGCCCGTCGAAACAGGACGACCGCAACCTCTTTCGCTTCAAGCCGGGATACAGTGCCTTGAAGGTCGAAACCGCGCTCGACTGGTCGGACTGGGGTGGCTTCGACAAGGCGGTGGAGATGTGCAACAACAACGGCCACTGCCGCAAGTTCGATGCCGGCACCATGTGCCCGTCTTATCGCGTCACGCGCGACGAGCAGCATTTGACGCGCGGGCGCGCGAATACGCTGCGGCTTGCGCTGTCCGGGCAGCTCGGACCCGATGCGCTCACGTCCGACGAGGTTTACCGAACGCTCGATCTTTGCGTTTCGTGCAAGGGCTGCAAACGCGAGTGCCCGACCGGCGTGGATGTCGCGAAGATGAAGGTGGAGTTTCTCCACCACTATCGCCAGCGCCATCCGCTGACGATGAGGGAGCGGCTCGTCGCCTATCTTCCGCGCTACGCACCGTGGGGCGCGCGCTTGTCATGGCTCTTGAATCTGCGCGATCGCGTGCCGGGCCTCGCCACTGTGACCGAAAAGGTACTCGGTTTCAGCGCAAAGCGCACGCTCCCCCGTTGGCACTCCCGCCCATTCCTAAATACGCGTCCCCTCTCCCCCGCGGTGGGGGAGAGGGGTAGGGTGAGGGGGAAAGACGATAAACAAGTCGCCCTCTTCATCGACACCTTCAACAACTACTTCGAGCCGGAGAATGCGCGTGCCGCCCTGGAAGTATTGCAGGCAGCCGGCTACACGGTACACCTGCCGCGCGCTGACGATGGTACGCGTCCGCTGTGCTGCGGCCGTACTTTCCTGGCAAGCGGGCTCATCGACGAAGCAAAAGCAGAAGCGCGCCGTATGCTCGCAGCGCTTATGCCGTATATCGAGCGCGGCGTGCCGGTGGTGGGGCTCGAGCCCTCATGCCTTCTGGGATTGCGCGACGAACTGCTTTCGATGATCCCTGGCGCAGAGTCCGCGGAGCTTGCGCTCAACGCGCTGCTGTTCGAGGAATTCGTCGCCCGTGAGCTTGACGCCGGCCGCTTCGCGCTGGACCTCAAGGCGCTGCCGCAGAAAAAGGCGCTGCTGCACGGGCATTGCCACCAGAAGGCGTTCGCCGTCATGCCCGCGGTGCAGAAAGCGCTCGCGCTCGTTCCCGAGCTCGAAGTGGAAACCATCGAATCGAGCTGCTGCGGCATGGCGGGGAGCTTCGGGTTCGACGCCGAGCACTACGACGTGTCGATGAAGATGGGCGAGCTTTCGCTCCTGCCGAAAGTGCGCGCCGCGGGTGACGATGCACTGATCGTCGCGGACGGCACGAGTTGCCGCCATCAAATCCACGACGGCGCCGCACGCGAAGCGCTCCACGTCGCCCGAATCCTGCGTCGCGCCCTTCCCTCATAGCGCGCCCCCGGCCTGGCCGTCGGTTCATCGGCACGGCCCATTCCACGGATTTCTGTAGCTGTCCCGGGTCGATTGCGCGGGGGCTCGATATTCCCACATACACCGATTCCGGAGGTTGACAGCCACCCCCAATCCCGCTTACGGTTTGCCAACGCCCGCGCAACTACAAAGGGCCACCGAGGAGGAGCATCAGCGACATGCCAGTCCTGCTGGAAGTCGAGGATCTTCGTACGCAGTTCGACACGTCCGCAGGTATGGTGCGGGCCGTGGACGGCATTTCCTACACCGTCAATGAAGGCGAGACGGTGGGCATCGTCGGCGAGTCGGGCTGCGGCAAGTCCGTCGGCGCACTCTCCATCCTGCGCCTCATTCCCGATCCGCCAGGCCGCATCGCGAGCGGCCGCATTCTCTTCGCCGGAAGAGACCTCCTTACGCTGAGCGATGCCGAGATGCGCGAAGTGCGCGGCGGGCAGATCGCCATGGTGTTCCAGGAACCGATGACTTCCCTCAACCCGGTCCTCACCATCGGCGTCCAGCTGTGCGAAACAATGGAGCTGCATCTCGCGTTTTCGCCGGTGGAGGCGGAAGCGCGCGCGGTGGAACTGCTCGGGATGGTGGGCATCGCGGATCCCGCGCGCCGTCTGCGCCAGTATCCCCATCACCTGAGCGGGGGCATGCGCCAGCGCGTGATGATCGCCCTCGCGCTCTCGTGCAAGCCGAAACTCATCATCGCCGACGAGCCCACGACCGCGCTCGACGTGACGATTCAGGCGCAGATCCTGGAACTGATGAAGGATCTGACCAAGCGCTTCGGCGTCGCGCTCGTCATCATCACCCACAATCTGGGAGTCGTGGCGCGCTATGCGGACCGGGTGCACGTGATGTACGCCGGCAAAATCGTGGAGAGCGGGACCGCGAGCGACATCTACCACCGTCCGGTACATCCCTATACGCTCGGGCTGCTGCGCAGCGTTCCGAGGATGGACCGGCCACGCGGCGAGCGGCTCGTTCCGATCGAAGGCCAGCCGCCCGACCTCACGCGGGAAATCCACGGCTGCGCCTATCGTCCGCGCTGCCATTACGTCGTCGAGCGTTGCGCCCGGGAAGTGCCGCGGCTCGAGGCGGTGAGCGCAGGCCACGCCTCGGCCTGTTTCGAGAAGCACCGGCTCGAGGCGCTGCTGAAGGAGGCGTCATGAGCGCTGCGGCACCAGCCGGCTTGCGAACCAGCACGCCCCGTCCGGGCCAGACAGAGCATCCGTTGCTCGAGGTGCGGAATCTGAAGATGCACTTTTCCGTCGCCGACGGCGTCCTCTCCCGCAAGACGGCGGCCCGGGTCAAGGCGGTCGACGACGTGAGCTTCACCATCGCGCGCGGCGAAACGCTGGGCCTCGTCGGTGAATCGGGCTGCGGCAAGACGACCACCGGGCGCTGCATCCTGCAGCTCGAACGGGCGACCTCGGGGACGATCCTTTTCGAAGGACAGGATCTCGCCGCGCTCGACCGCAAGGCGCTGAACGAGAAGCGCGAGCGCATGCAGGTGATTTTCCAGGACCCCTACAGCTCGCTCAATCCGCGGATGAAAGTGGGCGACATCATTGGCGAGCCGATGAAGGTGCATGGCATCCATCCCCGACGCCGCGAGCGCGTCGAGCGCGTGGCGGAGCTGCTGTCGGTATGCGGCTTGAGTCACAAGTTCATGGATCGCTATCCGCACGAAATGAGCGGAGGCCAGCGCCAGCGCGTCGGCATCGCGCGTGCGCTTTCGCTCAACCCCGCGTTCATCGTGTGCGACGAGGCGGTCTCCGCGCTCGACGTCTCGATCCAGGCCCAGGTCATCAACCTGCTGGAGAGCCTGCGCGAGCGCTTTGATCTTTCCTATCTCTTCATCGCCCACGACTTGAGCGTCGTGCGCCACCTGTGCCACCGTGTGGCGGTCATGTATCTCGGGCGGCTGGTGGAGCTTGCCGAGTCGGACGAACTCTTCGCCCACCCGCTCCACCCGTACACGCAGGCGCTGCTCGCTGCAGTGCCGATCCCCGACCCCGATATCGAAAGGCACCGCGCGCACCACGTGATGAAAGGCGAGGTGCCGAGTCCCATCAATCCGCCGAGCGGATGCGTGTTTCATCCCCGCTGCCCGCTGGCGGTCGACAGTTGCCGGAAAGAAGTGCCGGAACTGCGCGAGCTGAAGCCCGGGCACTGGGTGGCGTGCCCCCGCGTCTGACATACCCAAGGAGGCAGTGACAGGGGATAGACAGATTTACTGCGGCGGTTGCGGGACCCGATGTGGCGTGGAATCCGCGAAGCGGCAGCGGTGTGAAGGTGGTCGATGAGCCGCCGCACCAGGTACGTGCTGACCAACTAACCGAGGAGGCAATATGAATACCACGCGATTCAAGACCGTATGCGTGCTTGCGGCCGGCATTGCGGCGGGCGTTTGCACGATCGCTCCAGCGGGTGCAGCGGCGCCCGAGCGGGGCGGCATCCTGAAGTATGTCGTCCCGGACGAGCCGCCGAGCTTCGACGGGCACCGCGAGACGACCTTCGCACTGATTCATCCGCTGCGGCCGTTCTACAGCCTGTTGATCCGGGTGAATCCCAACAATCCCGCGTCTCCAACGGACTTCGTCTGCGATCTGTGCGAAGGCAAGGTGCCTGCGCCGACGGACGGCGGCAAGAGCTACACCTTCAAGATCCGCAAGAACGTCAAGTTCCACAGCGGCGAGCCGCTGACCGCCCACGATGTCGTTGCGACTTACAAGAAAATCATCTTCCCGCCCGAGGGCGTGGTGAGCGCGCGCAAGGCGTATTACACGATGGTCGAAAGCGTGGAAGCGCCCGACGACCACACCGTCGCCTTCAAGCTCAAGTATCCGAGCGGCGCGTTCATCCCGGCACTGGCAGTTCCGTTCAACTTCATCTACCAGAAGGCGAAGCTCGACAAGGACATGCACTGGTACGAGAAGAACATCAACGGCACGGGTGCCTTCCGCTTCAAGGAGCGCGAAGCCGGCGCAGTAATCCGCGGCGAGCGCAACAAGGACTACTACGTGAAAGGGCGGCCCTATCTCGACGGGTTCGAGGCGATCTTCGCGAAGAAGGAGTCACTGCGCGTTCAGGCGATCCGGGGCGACCGCGCGGCGATCGAGTTCAGAAGCTTTCCGCCGAAGTCACGCGACGATCTCGTCAAGGCGCTCGGCAAGGACATCACCGTACAGGAGAGCCCCTGGAATTGCGGGCTGCTCATTACGCCGAACCACGACCGCAAGCCGTTCGACGATGTGCGCGTCCGGAGAGCCCTCACGCTCGCGGTGGATCGCTGGGGCGGATCGAATTATCTCTCCAAGATCGCAATCGTGAAGACCGTCGGCGGCATCGCCTTCCCCGGTCATCCGCTCGCGGCAAGCAAAGAGGAACTGCAGAAGATCGCGGGCTACTGGCCGGACATCAAGAAGTCGCGCGCCGAAGCGAAACGCCTGCTGAAGGAGGCCGGGGCGGACCTTTCCAAGACCTACTACTTCAACAATCGCGCCGTCGATCAGCCGTACAAGATCGTCGGCACCTGGCTGATCGACCAGTGGAAGCAGGTAGGGCTCAAGTTCGAGCAGCACGTGTTTCCCACCGGCCCGTTTTACGACATGTTGCGTCAGAAGAGGGAATTCGACGTCTCCATCGACTTCAACTGTCAGTCCGTCGTGAATCCGCTGCTCGACGTGTCGAAGTACCTGTCGGACACCCGTTCGAAAAGCCAGTATGGAGGCTACCAGGACCCGGAAGTCGATGCGCTTTTCGACAAGATGAACCAGTCCGGCGATCCCAAGGAGCAGCGCAAGCTCATGCGGCAGATGGAGAAGCTCACGCTCGACACGCACGCCAACATGTTCCTGACGCTGTGGTGGCACCGCATCGTGCCCCACCGCTCGTACGTGAAGGGGTGGAAGGTGAGTCCGAGCCACTATCTGAACCAGTCGCTGGACAACGTCTGGATCGACCAGTGACCTTCAACTGCTGAACGTGCGCCTGCGGCCTTGCGGTCGCGGGCGCCGTCCGAAGCCATGTATCGCTATATTCTCAAGCGCCTGCTCCTCGTGATTCCGACGCTATTCGGGGCGGCGCTGCTCGTTTTCACACTGCTGCGGCTGATCCCCGGCGACATCTGCGAGCTGCGCATGGCGGGCACCGGAGGCTACTTCGACGAAGACGCGATCCGCATCTGCCGCGAGGAACTGGGCATCAACAAGCCGATGGCGGTGCAGTTTCTCGACTTCATGTGGGGCATCGTGCGCTTCGATTTCGGCAACTCGATGTGGACGGGCCAGCCGATCGTCTCCGAGATCGCGCTGCGTTTCGAGCTGTCGCTCCAGGTGGCCATCATGGCGACCCTCGTCGCGATCATCGTGGCGATTCCGCTCGGCACGATTTCGGCGGTCAAGCAGAACACCTGGATCGATTACGTCGTGCGCGGGATCAGCATCGCGGGCACCGCCATGCCGTCCTTCTGGCTCGGGATCCTGATCATTCTCGGTCTGCTCATGAGCACGCAACACTTTCTGGGCACCCCGTGGATGCCCCCGATTTCATACAAGCCGATCTGGGAGGCGCCGCTCTACAACCTCTCCATGCTGATCTGGCCGGCGGTCGCCACCGGCTATCGGTATTCGGCTGTGGCAACCCGCATGACGCGCTCGGCCCTGCTCGAAGTGCTGCGCGAGGATTACGTACGGACGGCACGCGCCAAGGGCCTCTGGGAGCAGCTCATCATCAAGCGTCATGCGCTCAAGAACGCACTGCTGCCGGTGGTCACTGTCATCGGCATCGAATTCGCATTTCTCATGGGCGGGCTGGTCGTCACCGAGCAGGTATTCAACCTGAACGGGCTCGGCAAGCTCTTCGTCGAGTCGGTCATCAACAATGACTACACCATGACCCAAGCGCTGGTGATGCTCGTCGTCATGGTATTCGTGCTGGTGAACTTCCTGGTCGATCTCTGCTACGCCTGGCTCGACCCGCGGATACGTTATGCCTGAGGACGTTCTCATGAAGTCAGACGCAATGGTGGCGACGAGCGCTCAGCTCGACGCCGAGCTCGTCGCGACGCGGCCGCCGGTCGGTCGGGCACTGGGCAACTGGGCGCGTCGCCAGCCGCTCGGCGCGGTGAGCGCGGTAGGCGTGGTGCTCATGATTCTCGTCGCAGTGTTCGCGCCGCAGATCGCCCCCTATGACCCGGTGACCAACCACTACGAGTCGATGCACGCTGCCCCGAGCGCGGAATTCTGGCTCGGCACCGACCAGTTCGGCCGCGATCTGCTCTCGCGCGTCATCTGGGGCGCCCGCACCGCGCTCTTCATCGGTTTCACTTCGGCGATTTTCGGCGCGACGCTGGGCCTCGTGCTCGGTGTTGCGAGCGCCTATTTTTCCGGCTGGTTCGATCTGCTGTTTCAGCGCGTGATGGACGTGTTCCTCGCGTTCCCGCTCATCATCATGGCGCTCGCCGTGGTGGCGATTTTCGGCACCGGCGCCGAGCACGTCATCATCGCGATCACCATCCCCTTTGTGCCGCGGTGCGCGCGCGTGGTGCGCGCCAGCGCGCTCGCGATCCGCGAGACCCCCTATGTGGATGCCGCGCGCGCGCTCGGCTACGGCCACATGCGCATCATCCTGCGGCACATGGTGCCGAACTGCATGGCCGCCTATCTCATCATGCTGACCACCTTCCTCGGTCAGGCAATCCTGCTCGAGGCGTCCCTGTCCTACCTCGGTCTCGGCGTGCAGGAACCGACGCCCGCCTGGGGACTCATGCTTCAGGGTGGCGCCGAGGAGTACGCCGAAAGCGCGCCGTGGATCGCGATCTTCCCCGGGCTTGCCATCACGCTCGCGGTATTCGCCTTCAATCTCTTCGGCGACGCGGTACGGGACACGTTCGACCCCAAGCTGCGGGCACGCTGAACCCCTTCCGTCAGCGCAATCCCCGTATCACCGAGCGGGCGGCGCTTGCCGCCAAAGCTTGACCGTTGTGCTTGACAACGCGGCGGGCGGTCAATAGCCTCGACCCGCTTCTATAACCATTACATACCAGAGGATGGATCTGCCCACCGCGACTCGTGCGTCGCCCGCACCAGCAACGCAAAGCCGCTGGCTGCTCGAAGTCGAGGATCTGCACGTTCATTTCGTCACCACGCGCGGCGTGGTGCGCGCCGTCGAAGGCATCTCCTACAACGTTCGACCCGGCGAAGTCGTCGCGCTGGTCGGCGAGTCGGGCTGCGGCAAGTCGGTGTCCTCGCTTGCGATCATGCGGCTGCTCGCCAAACCGGCGGGGCGCATCGTCGCCGGCCGCATCCTGTTCCAGGGGCGCAATCTCCTCGATCTGAGCGAAGACCAGATGCGCGAGATCCGCGGCCGGGACATCGCGATGATCTTCCAGGAGCCGATGAGCTCGCTCAACCCGGTGCTCACGATCGGCTTCCAGATCATGGAGCCGCTGCTGATCCATCTTGGAATGACCGAGGATGCCGCGCGCGCCCGGGCGGCGGAACTCCTGAAGCTGGTCGGCATACCGGATCCCGAGCGCCGGCTCGACCAGTATCCGCACCAGTTTTCCGGCGGCATGCGCCAGCGCGTGATGATCGCGATCGCGCTTTCGTGCAATCCCAGGCTCATCATCGCGGACGAGCCCACCACTGCGCTCGATGTCACGATCCAGGCGCAGATCCTGAAGCTGATGAAAGACCTCTCGCGCGATCTCGACATCGCGCTGGTCGTGATCACGCACAACCTCGGCGTGGTGGCACGCTACGCCGACCGCGTGAACGTCATGTATGCCGCGCGCCTGGCCGAGCAGGGCAGCGCCGCCAACGTATTCGCGAAGCCGCTGCATCCCTACACCGCGGGGCTCCTGCGTTCGGTGCCGCGACTGGACCAGCCGCGCGGGCGCAAGCTCGAAACGATCGAAGGCCTGCCGCCCAATCTGCTCGACCCGCCCGTCGGATGCCGGTTCGCGCCGCGCTGTCCCGCGCGATTGGATGCGTGCGTCGCGGGCCCGCCACCGCTCGTTCTCGCTGAACCCCATCATTACTCGGCGTGCATTCGCGCCACGGAGATGGCGCAGGTCGGCGCGACGGGGCTTAAGCTGCAGAGCGCCAACCCACAGCCACCGGTGCCCAAGGCGCTCGACACCACGAAACCGCTGCTCGAAGTGCGGGATCTGCGCACCTACTTCGAAGTGCGCGCCGGCCTTGGGATGTTCAATCGCGCGCGGGCCCAGGTGCGCGCGGTGGACGGCCTGTCATTCCATGTTTTCCGCGGAGAAACGGTGGGGCTCGTCGGCGAGTCAGGATGCGGCAAGACGACGGTCGGACGGACGCTCTTGCGGCTGGAGGAGGCCACCTCCGGCGAGATCGTGTTCGGCGGCGAAGAAGTCACGCGTGCCCAGGGCGAAGCGCTCAAGCGTTACCGGCGCCAGATCCAGGTGATCTTCCAGGATCCCTACAGCTCGCTCAATCCGCGCATGACGGTGGGCGACATCATCGCCGAACCCATGCTCGTGTACCGCCTTGAACCAGGGCGCAAAGCGGCGCATGCACGTGCAGTGGAGCTGCTTACGCAGGTTGGGCTTTTCGAGTACATGGCGGAGCGCTACCCGCACGAACTCTCCGGCGGTCAGCGGCAGCGCGTCGGCATTGCACGCGCGCTCGCGATGCAGCCGTCATTCATCGTGTGCGACGAACCGGTTTCTGCGCTCGATGTGTCGATCCAGGCGCAGATCATGAACCTGCTGGAAGAGTTGCAGCAGAAGTTCGGACTGACGTATCTCTTCATCGCGCACGATCTCGCGGTGGTGCGGCACATCTCGGACCGCGTAATCGTGATGTACCTCGGGAAGGTGATGGAGATCGCCGACCGCGATACGCTCTATGCGGACCCGCAGCATCCGTACACCAAGGCGCTGCTCGATGCGGTGCCGATTCCCGATCCGTTGCTCGAAGCGAAGCGCGTTCCCCGCGTGCTCGGCGGCGAAGTGCCGAGCCCGCTCAATCCGCCGCGCGGCTGCGTCTTCCATACGCGCTGCCCGCTCGCGACGGAAGAGTGTAAGATTGCGATTCCAGAATTGCGAGAGGTGCGGCCCGACCATTTCGCGGCCTGCATCCGGCTCTGAAGCCAGGCGTCAGTCATAAACAAAAGGAGGAGGGCATATGAAATCGATCGCGTTGCTGTTGAGCGTGGCAGCGCTCGTGGCTGGCGGTGTCAGTGCGGCAGAGACGCCCAAGCCGGGCGGTGTGCTCAAATTCGCGGTGAGCGCCGAGCCGCCGAACTACGATTGTCACGCCCAAACGTCGTTTGCCTTCATCCATCCGGTGCGTCCGCACTATTCCACGCTGCTCGAATTCGACACCGCCAAGTATCCGGCGATCAGAGGCGACTTGGCCGAATCGTGGACGGTTTCAAAAGACGGTCTCACCTATAGCTTCAAGCTGCGCAAAGGCGTCAGGTTTCATGACAATTCGACGTTGAGCTCGGAGGACATCAAAGCGACCTACGACCGCCTGCGCAGCCCCCCTGCCGGCGTGCGCTCGGTGCGGCAGGCGACCTACGCCGATATCGCGTCGATCGAAACGCCGGACCCGCTCACCGTCGTCTTCAAGCTGAAAAAACCCAACGCGTCGATGCTCGCGAATTTCGCGAGTCCGTGGGACTGCGTTTACAGTGCGGCAAAGCTCAAGCAGGATCCGCGATTTCCGGAGCGCAACATACTCGGCACCGGGCCGTTCACTTTCGCCGGACACGTCGCCGGTTCGCACTGGACGGGACGCAAGTTCGAAGGGTACTTCGAAAAAGGCAAGCCGTATCTGAGCGGCTATGTGGCGATCTTCATCAGCGGTGCCCCGATGGTGAATGCGGTTTCTGCGGGCGAGGTGCTGGCCGAATTTCGCGGGCAATCGCCGGCCGACCGCGACCGCATCGTGAAGGCGCTGGGCCAGAAAGCGGTGGTGCAGGAGATGCCGTGGGTCTGCTCGCTGGTCGTGACGTTCAACACCAAGAAGAAACCGTTCGACGACGTGCGGGTGCGCCGGGCGCTGTCCCTTGCGATCGACCGCTGGACGGGCGCCCAGGCGCTGTCCAAAGTGGCGCTGGTGCGGCACGTGGGCGGCATCCTGCGTCCCGGTTATGATCTGGCGGCTTCCGAGAAGGAACTGCTGCAGATGCCCGGTTTCGCCAAGGACATCAATGCATCGCGCGCCGAAGCGCGCAAGCTCCTGAAGGAAGCAGGGGTGCCGAATCTCACCTTTGCGCTCACCAACCGCAACGTCGCGATGCCCTATACCCCCGTGGGTGTATTCCTGATCGACCAGTGGCGGCAGATCGGCGTCAATGTGAAGCACGAACAGCTTGAGACCCGGCTCTATCTCGCCGCGCAGCAGCGCGACAACCCGACTTTCGATGCGGCGCTCGACTTCAACTGCGACTTCATGGACGAGCCCAACCTGCAGCTTCAGAAATACCTGTCGCACGACCGCTCGTCGATCAACTATGCGCAGCAGACCGACCGCGTGCTCGACGAGCTCTACGACAAGCAATCGGGCGAGCTGGACAAGAAGAAGCGCTACGCCATCCTGCGGGAATTCGAAAAGCGCACGCTGGAGCAGGCGTACACCGTACCGACCATCTGGTGGCACCGCATCGTCGTCCACCACCGGCCGCTGAAGGGTTGGCACATCACGCCGAGCCACTACGTCGGTCAGGATCTGGCGGATGTCTGGCTCGACCAGTAGGGCTGAATGCACCACACGAGCGCTTCAATAAACCCCCGTCATTCCGGCGCACGCCGGAATCCAGAATCGTAACTGGATTCCGGATCGGGTCCGGAGTGACGCACGCGTTGTCCGAAATGGTGCGCGACTTTTCTAGCACAGGCCGGCAACGGGCAAGTCCCGCATAATCGTGCTGCGCTATACGCTCCACCGCTTTCTGCTCATGATTCCGACGCTGCTCGGCGTCGCGATCCTGGTGTTTTGTCTGCTTCGCATGATGCCCGGCGACCCGGTCGCCACCATGCTGCTCGGCGATGCGGGCGGCGCGAATATCTCCAAGGAGATCATCGAAGCGGAGCGCGCGCGCCTGGGCCTCGACAAGCCGCTCTACGTCCAGTTCTTCAAGTGGATGGGCGGCGTGCTGCGGGGCGATTTCGGGTTCTCGATGTGGACCGGCCAGCCGGTCCTGTACGAGATCGGGATCCGGCTCGAGCTGTCGCTGCAGGTGGCGATCATGGCGACGATACTCGCGATCCTGCTCGCGCTGCCGCTCGGCACGCTGTCCGCGATCTTCAAGGACACGTGGATCGATCAGTCGATTCGCCTGTTT
>DATFGD010000046.1:0-2061 GCA_035249725.1 Burkholderiales bacterium | reverse complement strand
AGCGCCCCACAGTCGGTGACTTCGCGCGCGACTACGATCATTCCGTCAAAGGGCTCTCCGCCTACTTCGCGTGGCTCAACCGCTCGAAGGAAAGCCTCACGCTCGATGTGAAGCACCCGAAGGCGAAAGACATCCTCGCCCGGCTCATCGAACGTGCCGACGTGTTCATACAGAATCTGGCACCCGGCGCCGCGCGGCGGTTGGGTTTGGGCGGCGAAGAGCTGCTCGCGCGCCATCCGCGACTCGTCGTGTGCGACATCTCCGGCTATGGGGACGCCGGGCCCTATGCCAGCAAGAAGGCCTACGATCTGCTGGTGCAGAGCGAAGCGGGCGTGGTTGCGGTGACCGGCACACCGGATGCGCCCTCCAAAGTCGGCGTCTCGCTCACCGACATCGGCACCGGACTGCATGCCTACTCCGCAATACTCGCCGCCCTGTACCAACGCGAACGAACCGGGAAGGGCGCCCGCATCGAGGTCACGATGTTCGAGGCGATGGTGGAGTGGATGATGCACCCGCTCTACTACACGCATTTTGGCGGCCGTGCGCCGCAACGCAGCGGACCGGATCATGCCACGATCGTGCCGTACGGCAAGTTCCAGGCATCGGACGGCAGTGTCATGCTCGGCATCCAGAACGAGCGCGAATGGGCGGCGTTCTGCGACAAGGTGCTGGGGCAGCCGGATCTCGCGCGCGATCCGCGTTACGACAGCAACACCAAGCGCACTACCGCGCGTATGGAAGTCGTCTCGCTCATCGAAAAGGTATTCTCAGAGATGAGTGCGGCACAGGTAATCCGGAAGCTCGATGCGGCGGGCATCGCCAACGCGCGCATGAATACGCCCGAGGAAGTGTGGAACCACCCGCAACTCCAGGCGCGCAACCGCTGGCGCGAGGTCGGTTCGCCGGTCGGCATGATTCCTGCGCCATTGCCGCCCGCGACCTTCGCCGGGACGGATGCGCGCATGGATCCGATACCTGCGGTGGGCGAACATACCGATCGCATCCTGACGGAAATGGGCTATGACGCGAGCGCGATCGACGCGCTCAGAGCCGATGCTGCGATTTGAACATAACGTCATTCCGGACGATGATCCGGAATCCAGGCGCTTCTCTGGATCCCGGCTTTCGCCGGGATGACGAACTGTACGAGACATTACGAAAGGGGGAGACGTGACTCGCGAATCCGCAATCTCGCGCGCAACGCGCCATTTCGATGACGGCCGTTTCATCGAGGACCTGGCCCGTAGAGTCGCGATCCGCACCGAAAGCCAGGTGCCGGAGAGCCGTCCCTACATGGACGTTTATCTGAAGCAGGAGATCGCGCCGGCATTCGAGCGCATGGGGTTCAAAGTCGATATCCTGCCCAATCCGGTCGATGGCGTGGGACCGATCCTGCTTGCCGAACGCATCGAGGACCCGAGCCTGCCTACAGTGCTGTCCTATGGGCACGGCGATGTGATACGCGGTCTCGAAGACCAGTGGCGCGCAGGACTGTCGCCGTGGACGCTCAAACAGGAGGGCGAGCGTTACTACGGACGCGGTTCCGCCGACAACAAGGCGCAGCATTCGATCAACATGGCGGCGCTCGAAACGGTGATCGCGGAACGCGGCCGGCTCGGATTCAATGCGAAATTCATGCTGGAAACCGGAGAGGAGTTAAGCTCTCCGGGGTTGCGCGCGTTTTGCGAGCAGCACCGCGATCGGCTGAAGGCCGACGTGTTCATTGCGTCCGACGGTCCGCGCCTCTCGGCCAGGCGCCCAACGCTCTATCTCGGGTCGCGCGGCGCGGTGAATCTCAACTTCACGGTCGAACTGCGCGACGGCGCGCACCATTCCGGCAACTGGGGCGGGCTGCTCGCCAACCCCGGCATTATTCTCGCGCACGCCCTTGCAAGCATTGTGACTCGCGAAGGCAAGGTGCTGGTGCGTGAACTGCTTCCGAGTCACATACCCGAAAACGTGCGTGCTGCGCTCCTCGATTGCGTGCCGGAGCCCGAGGAAGGCGAGCCCGCAATCGATGCCGGGTGGGGCGAGCCCGGACTCAGTGCCGCAGAGAAG
>DATFGD010000045.1:0-3090 GCA_035249725.1 Burkholderiales bacterium | reverse complement strand
GGGCGCTTTCGGCCAGACGCAATTCATGCCGTCCACTTTCCAGCGCACCGCTGTCGATTTCGATGGCGACGGCCGCCGCGATATCGTCAATTCGGTTCCCGATGCGCTCGCTTCGGCAGCGAACTATCTGAAGCGTGCGGGCTGGAGCCCCGGCGAACCGTGGGGCTATGAAGTGCGCCTGCCCGAGAACTATGGCGGACCGTCCGGGCGCCGTGATCGCCGCACGCTTGCCGAGTGGGGCCGTCTCGGCATACGGCGCATCGATGGCCAGCCCCTGACGGGCAAACACGCAACAGCGCTTCTGCTGCCGGCAGGCGCCATGGGGCCGGCGTTCCTGGTCTCCAGGAATTTCGATGCGATCTATACCTACAATGCGGCCGAATCCTACGCGCTTGCGATCGCGCACCTGGCCGATCGGCTGCGCGGCGGAACCGCATTCCAGACGGCGTGGCCGACCGACGACCCCGGAATCTCGCGCGCCGAGCGCCGCGAGCTTCAGGAGCGCCTCAACGCGCACGGCTTCGATGCGGGCAGCCCGGACGGAATGATCGGTCCGCGAACGCGCGCGGCGATTGAAGCGTTTCAGATCTCCGCCGGGCTTCCGGTGGACGGCCGTGCAGGCTCACGCGTATTGGGCGCGTTAAGGTCCAAAACGCCCTAGCTTCTCGGCTTGACCCACGTCTCGGACCACGCGAGACAGGCGCTCGTGGACTGTCGGTCGCCGCGCATTTCCATCCAAGGCACATCGGGTGCGAAGTCGCCATTCAATTCGATCTGCGCCGAACGCGCGGGAAAGAAGGTGCTGTAGACGCCGATTGGGCGGTTCCCCATGCCGGGCGCCATGGTGAGCACGAACGGTTCGATGCCGTCGTACCACGTCAGCACGATGTGGTCGGTCACCGAGATGACGGTCTCCGAGGTCGTTGATCGCGGATCACCCGCGCGGGAGAACTGCGCGTCCAGCACCGGCAATTTCGTTTCCGCGAAGGCGGGATAAAGCAGCGTCTCGATGGTGCGCTGCAGCCAGCGCGCCACGGCGACGTTATCGCTGTAAATCCGTACCAGATTTTCGGTCAGCGGGGACTGGATGAACATCGCATGCCCGGCGCCTGCCGGGCACCACAGCACCCGCCAGTGGCTGACGCGTGAGGTGTGGGTCTTGCCGCCATCCGCGCTCAGGCGGATGAACGAATTCTCTCCGGTCATGAGAACGTCATTGGGATCAACGGGCTGCGCCATCGTGCGCTCCTTCAGAAATGCGCCAGACCGCCATAGTATCGCAACCCGGAAGTCCAGAAGGTGGATGTCGATGGGGTTCTTTACTGCTAGTATGGGCATCAGGCGGACATCGCATCCGCCCCATACAACGAGGAGGTTTTCATGAAACGACAAGCTTGGACCCTTGCCGCATTGGTTGCCGTTGGATTTGCCGGGCCTCTGCCCGCCGGCGCTCAGCAGTGGCCCGATAAAAATGTTCGCATCCTCGTGCCGTTTCCACCCGGTGGCGGCACGGACATCCAGGCACGCATCCTGTCCACGGCGTTCCAGAAAAGCACGGGGCAAAACTTCATCGTCGATAATCGCACCGGCGCGAGCGGTCTGATCGCCACGCAGCTCACTGTGGATGCCCCGCCGGATGGCAATACCATACTTTTCACGTCCGGCAGCATTTCGGTGGTGGCGACGCTGCACGCCAAGCGGATGAAATTCGACGTGCACAAGGATCTCATGCCCATCAGCCTGATTTCCTCGACGCCGTTGGTGCTGTCGCTGCACCCGAGCGTGCCGGCGAAGTCGGTCAAGCAACTGGTGGCGCTCGCCAAGCGTAACCCCACCAGCATGAACGCGGGCGGGAACACCGCTGGCAGCACCGCGCACCTTACTGCGGAAATGTTCAATCAGGTCGTTGGAATCAAATCGACCGTACTGACCTACCGTGGTGGTGGACCCGCTGTGATCGCATTGATATCGGGAGAGATCGACTACATTTTCGCCACGGCGCCCTCGATCATGCCTCATCTCAAGAGCGGCAAGGCGAGAGCGATCGCAGTGACGACTGCGAAGCGGTCCTCGGCCCTTCCCGACCTGCCGACGATGAGCTCGGTCTTCCCCGGTTTCGAGTCGGGAAACTGGTACGCCATGTTCTACCCGAAGGACACACCGAAGGCGATCGTGGACAAGATGAACTCGGAGATCCGCAAGGCGCTCGATACCTCGGAAATAAAGAATTTCTATCCGAAGCAGGCTCTGGATGCGATCGGCAGCAGCCCGGAGGAACTGGCGAAGTTTTTCAAAAGCGAGATCGCGAAGTACGCCAAAGTCATCAAGGCGGCCAACATCCGCGTCGAGTGAGGTTGTTTTCCGGCGGCTTGTCGCCGCCGGGATCGCTCTCTCACCGGAAGCACCTTGATGAAGGAAAAAGGGCTAGCTGCCGATGTGCACCTGATACTGCGCGCCGTTTGAAAAGGTGCAGCTGCCAGCGCCCATGAGCGCGGTACTCATCTGGTATTCGCAGCGCGCGAACGTGCCGCGCGGCCCGTAGGCGCTTGCCACACCGCGCCGTTCGTCGTTGGCCACCCGCGTTGCCTCTCCCACCAGCGTCTCGCCCTGATAATTGAACGTAAAGCGGCCCTTTCCGGTCATCAGGTTCGTGACCTCACCCGTGAGCACCCCCGTCTGGTTGGCAAGGTCATTGCTCGGATAGAGCTTGACCGGAAGCGCGGCCGGCATCGGGCCAGCAGGAATGGCGCGGGGCAGACCGCCTCTTGAGGGCGGGGCAGGAACGACCGGCACGGGCGAATATGCGTAGTACGGCGTGCCGTCGGGCCCCGACCCGACGGGAATGGCGTAACAGCCCGAGAGCGACAATGCGGCTAGGGACAGCACGATGACAGACCGCCTGGGCAGCGGGAAATGCCGTCCTGCGTGCATCACGCGAGCAGAGCTCGATATTTTCATAAACCCTCCTGTATGGATCGTCGCGCAACGCCGGTCCGGCTAAGTCCAGGATGCTTTTCGGTACACGCCCTGCAAGCCGGTATATGGCGCCTGCGTGATGCCGGGCATCTTGGCGCGGCGCTGCTTTCGACT
>DATFGD010000044.1:0-2810 GCA_035249725.1 Burkholderiales bacterium | reverse complement strand
AGTCCGAGTTTACGCGCGCTTGCCCCGTCGAGCTGTACCGGAAGGATCGCGTCGTCATCAAAAGTCAAAGCGAGCCCGGCGTGACTGGGGGGCAGCAAGTCCATCGTTACGCGGCGCAAGGCAAAGCTGGCGGCGTGTTCGCGAAGATCAAGCGTTCCGGCGGCCTTGCGCGCCAAGGCCGCCGCAAGGTGCCCCACGAGCAGCCCCCGTACTGCGACCGCGACTTTGGCGTAGGCAAACGCAATCACTTGATGGCTGCCATCAGCGAGTGTCACCTCGAGATCGACGAGCTGACCATCACCGCGATCACGCGCGCGGTTCACCTCTACGACGGTTGTTTCGGCCATCTTCACTTCACTCCCCTTTTAAAGCCGGCTCACGACTATAACAGCCCGCACGCGGAAAGAGGCCCCGCCCGGATTGTTGCCGGCGTGAATTCTGCCCATCTATCGTTTTTGCATCCCGGCGACTCGGCGTACGGGTCAGATACCGGGCGCCCGTTTGCAGCCCTCAAAGATACGCGCCAGCACTTCGCGCGCCTCGTGCATTTTGAGCTTCTGGTTGCGCGGCACGCTCTCCGTGCACACGTCCAACTCCCACCACCCCTCGTTCGATTCTGCAGCGCCGCACTCGCTCAGGTGAAATCCATCCCCGATCGAAGTCTCACCACACGCAGATCGCGACCTTCTCTCCCTCAGCATTTCATCGGTCACCAGGCCATAGCGCTTCAGCTCGCCGAGCGGGGCGCGATAGCGGACGATCTGCTGCAGGAAGCCGTCATCCCACCTCGTAAGCTTCGCCTCCACTACCCGTACGTGCGGATACTGCGCACGCAATTTCTCTACCAACGGCCGCAGCGTGCGGTCGATATGATCCGACATGTGATTCCCTCCCTCTCAGCATCGTGGACGCCGGGCGCCCGCTCCCACCGTTATTACTGCCCCTTAGCCATCTTATTTCCATTCCGGTCGCGACGCCAGGAAAAATGTCCGGGTAGAACTTTCCACGACGCACGCGTGGCCCGGTTTGTCCGGTGCCTTGCCGAAATGGCTTTTGGTAGCCCGCGGTTGCGCGTTCTTTCACGCCACTTCCACAATTGAACAATTGTGTTGTTTTTTTGCCGCGGGCGGCGGGAAGCGGATCATCGCCATGGCAAAGTACCGGCTGCTCACGTCTGGCTTGGCCTAGCCGCGGGTTAGTGGACAGCGGCGCGCCGGGTTTTCCGACCCAGCCCGAAAAACTCCCGGAGCGCCCGACGATACTCGTCGCTGCCGATGCGCATGGCGTTGTTGTGCGAACCGCCATCAATCAGAAGAAGCCTCTTCGGCTCGGATGCCGCTGCGTAGAGCTCCTCGCTGAAACGATGCGGAATGTAGCGGTCCCCCGTGCCATGAGCCAGCATTACGGGAATGTGAACCCCGGCGATCTTGTCGATCGAATCGAATTTTTGCGTCATCACCCACCGCAGCGGCAACCGAACGTTGGTGATGGCCGCGGCGACCTCGGCAAGCGACGTGAAAGACGACTCGACGATGAGCCCCGCCGCCGGTTTGCGCTTGCCGGCGGGCGCTTCGCTGAGGGAACGCGCCAGTTCGATCGCCACTGCACCGCCCAGAGAATGGCCATAGATGTAGCGTTTCGCCGCGTCGGGCTGCAGTTTCATGAGCCGCTCCCACGCGATGCGCGCATCCTCGTACACGCTCGTCTCCGAAGGCGGACCGCCGCTGCTCCGGCCAAAACCGCGGTAGTCGATCGCGAGCACCGAGAAGCCGAAGTCACGCAACTGCTCGATGCGATAGAGCTGTCCGGTGAGGTTCCAGCGCGAGCCGTGCAGGTAGAGCAAGGCAGGCGCATTGCGGTTCGCTGCCGGCCACCACCAGGCGTGCACGGAGTGCTGTCCAGCCGGCGTCTGCACCGGCAGCTCGAGCTCCTGTACTCCGGCAGGAAGCCCGTTATACCAACGGGCAATGCCGGGCTCGATGCGGAAGACGAGATCGCGCTCCTTATATGCAAGGAACGAAAGGCCAGCCGCCGGGAACGCACCCACTACCCCCGCGAGCACAAGCAGACCCAGCCATCTGGTTCTAAGCCAGTCGGAAAAGCGAACCATCATGAATCAGGACAAAGTTCTTCTAAAGCGATGACATGAAAATCAAGAACGGTTCCTGAACCGCTCACGATCCCGGCGCTCCCGGGGAGTGGTAGGATACAGCGACTGCGCGAGCGTCGTTGCTGACTTTTTTGATTGCGATAAAGTGTTTTTTGTTCGAGCAGCCGGATCGGGACGCGCCATGATCGACGTGAAGATGCTGGGGCCGGGGTTCGCAGCGGAAGTCCGTGGCGTTGGGCTTGCGGACGTCGCGGCGGGGGACGAAGCATACAACGCCGTTCGCGCCGCGTTCGAGGCGCACTCCGTACTACTCTTCCGCAATCAGCGCATTACCGATGAACTGCAGGTCGCTTTTTCGCGCCGTTTCGGGCCGCTCGAAACCGCCAAGGCCGCATCGCTGGGCGAAGGCACTCCGTTCAGCATTCTGACCAACGTCGATCGCGCGACCGGCGCGTTGGTGCCGCCCGACCACAAGGAGGCGTTGCGCGCCCGCGCGAATCAGCTTTGGCACACTGACAGTTGTTTCAAGGCACCGCCTGCACTCGCGTCGCTGCTTTCCGCCCGCACGATACCGACGCGGGGCGGTGAAACGGAATTCGCTTCAACGCGCCGCGCGTGGGAACGTTTGCCGGAGAAGCGGCGCGCACAACTGGCAAACGCCTACGCGTGGCATGATTATGCGTATTCACGCGGCAAAATC
>DATFGD010000043.1:0-2847 GCA_035249725.1 Burkholderiales bacterium | reverse complement strand
AGCGGCCATTCGGGCCTGATCGCCGTGCTACGGACATTCCGTCGCCCGGCACGGTATGGGTGGACGAAAGGCTATACAGTCAGCTCAGCCTCGCGATGGGGGACGTCGTGAGCCTGGGGAAGTCACAATTCAAAGTGGCCGCCATACTGACACACGAACCCGACAGCGCGATCGGCTTTCTGAACGCCGCGCCGCGCGTTCACGTCAATGAAGCCGATATTGCAGCAACCGGTCTCATCCAGCCGGGCAGCCGTATACGGTACCGGTTGCAACTCGCAGGGAGCGAGGCTGCAGTCGACGCTTACCGCGCGTGGGCGCTGCCGCGCCTGGCTGCCGGTCAGCGCGTCGAGGGCATCCGGGATGCGCGGCCGGAAGTGCGCTCGGCGCTCGATCGCGCCGAGAAGTTCCTCAACCTCACGGCGCTGTTGAGCGTCGTCATCGCCGCTGTGGCGATCGCGCTTGCGGCGCGCCGCTTTCTGCAGCGTCACCTCGATGGTTGCGCCATGATGCGCTGCCTCGGAGCGTCCCAAGGGCTCATGCTGCGGCTCTACATGATGCATTTTCTGCTGCTGGGGGCGGTGGCGAGCCTCATCGGCTGCGCGCTCGGGATGCTGGCGCAGCTCGCGCTCGCTTACTGGCTTTCGAATCTCACTGCGGTACCGTTGCCGCCGCCCGGCTGGTTGCCCGCGGTGCAAGGTTGGGGCACGGGACTTGCGCTGCTCCTGGGCTTTGCCCTGCCACCGCTCGCGGCGCTGGGACGCGTGCCGACGCTTCGCGTACTACGCCGCGAACTGGGTGCGCCGCGCGGTGCAGGACTGGCGGGCTACGCGCTCGCCGCCTTACTCATCGCTGCGCTCATATTATGGAAGGCGAGCGATCTTACGCTGGGGTTCCTCGTCCTCGGCGGATTCGTTGCCGCGTTGGTGGGCGCGGGGCTGGTGACATGGCTCCTCATCGGGGCGCTTGGCCGCGTGCGCGGGGGCGGCGTCGCATGGCGCTTCGGCATAGGCAACCTGCGCCGTCATACGCTCGGCAGCATCGTGCAGGTGGTCGCCCTCGGTATAGGCATCATGGCGCTGCTCACCCTCACTTTGATTCGCGGCGACCTTCTCAGCGCATGGGAGACCATGCTGCCCCGCGACGCGCCGAATCGTTTCATCGTCAACATACAACCTGATCAGCTGCAGCCGCTCGCAAATTTTTTTGCCGCGCGCGGCGTCGCTCACCCACCCATCTTTCCGATGGTGCGGGGCCGGTTGATCCGGATCAATGAGCGGGCGGTGAATTCAGCCGATTACGAAGACGACCGCGCGCGCCGCCTGGTCGATCGCGAATTCAATTTATCGTGGTCCGCGACGATGCAGGCGGACAACGCGATCCTCTCAGGGCGGTGGTGGGCCCGTGCACCGGCGCGCGCGGACCAGTTCTCGGTCGAGAGCGGCATCGCGCAAACGCTCGGCATACAGCTCGGGGACGTGCTGACCTTCGATATCGCGGGCGAACGCGTTGCGGCCACGGTTACCAGCCTGCGCAAGGTCGATTGGGATACGTTCAACGTCAATTTCTTCGTTGTTGCACCGCCCGGCCTCCTCGATCGCTATCCCGCGACCTACATTACGAGCTTCTATCTGCCGCCGGGCCGGGCGGATCTCCTGAATGCGCTCGTTCAGAGCTTCCCCAATTTTCTCCTGATCGACGTTGCCCGCATCATGACGCAGGTGCAACGGATGATGGATCAGGTCGCGCGTGCGGTGCAATTCGTCTTTCTGTTTACGCTGCTCGCCGGTCTGCTCGTGCTCTACGCGGCCATTGCCGGCACGCAAGACGAGCGACTGTATCAGGCGACCATCATGCGGACGCTCGGCGCAAGCCGCAGGCAGATCAACCGTGCGAACCTCGCCGAGTTTGCGGTGCTCGGTGCACTGGCGGGGCTGCTTGCGGCGGCGGGCGCCAATGCCCTCGGCATCGTGCTCGCGATGAAGGTGCTCAATTTGACTTACGGCTTTAACGGCGCCGTCTGGCTGATCGGTGCGACGTGCGGCGCATGCGGAATCGCGCTCGCCGGATATCTGGGTACCCGTACCGTGGTGCAAGTTGCGCCGCTGAGAGTACTGCAACGGCTCACCTGAACGGCGCGTCCGGCCGGCGTCGGTTATACTTGCCGCGCATGAATTGGTTCACCGAGTGGCGTCGCGCGCGCATCCTGCGGCGCGTGACGATCGACGAAGCGCTGTGGCAGACGACACTCGAGCGTTATCCTTTTCTGTCCGTGCTCTCGGCTGACGAGCGCACGCGGCTGCGGGAAAGCGTGGCGCTGTTCCTGCACCACAAGTCCATACACGGCGCGGCCGGGCTCGAGATGCGTGACGAGATCCGCGTTTCGATCGCGGCCCAGGCCTGTGTCCTGATTCTCAACCTCGATCACGATTACTACCGGGGGTGGGTCGAAGTGATCGTCTATCCCGACGAATTCGTGGCGAGCTATGAATTCGTCGACGAAGACGGCGTGGCGCACAGCGTTCGCGAGCCGATGTCCGGCGAGTCGTGGCTGCAAGGCCCCGTCATCCTGTCGTGGGCGGACGCGGGTGGGATCGGAGCCGACGGTTACAATGTAGTCATACATGAATTTGCGCACAAACTGGACATGCTGAACGGCGACGCGAACGGCTTTCCTCCGCTGCATGCGGACATGAACCGCGATGCATGGTCGCGCACGTTTTCGGACGCGTACCAGGATTTTTGCGCGCGCATCGAGCGCGACGAACCTGTGCCGATCGACGCTTACGCCGCCGAAAACCCGGCGGAATTCTTTGCGGTGCTGAGCGAGGCGTTTTTCGAGACGCCGTC
>DATFGD010000042.1:0-2352 GCA_035249725.1 Burkholderiales bacterium | reverse complement strand
AGGGCAACGGTTACGGAAACAGGTGCTGCGAATGCCGAACGTTGCACTGCGAATGATATCGATCGCGCTGATGTGGACCGCGACGGGAGTTGCGTTTGCGCAAGCCTATCCCAGCAAACCCGTTCGTATCGTCACCACCGTGACCGGCGGCAGCCTCGATCTGACCGCGCGTTTCATCGCGCCCAGGCTCTCCGACGCGCTCGGTCAGCCGGTAGTGGTCGATAACCGCGGCGGTGTGGTGTCGATGGAACTCGTGGCGAAAGCGCCAGCGGATGGGTATACGCTGCTCCTCGCCAGCGCGAGTCTCTGGCTCTCGCAGTTCATACGCTCCAACGTGCTGTGGGACGCCGTGAACGACTACGCGCCGATCACGATGATAGCGACGCTGCCGAATATCATCGCCGTACATCCCTCTCTCCCGGTCAAGTCGGTCAAGGCCTTGATCGCGTTGGCCAAGGCGCGGCCGGGCGAACTGAACTATGCGTCGGGGCAAACCGGGTCTTCCTCCCATCTTGCAGGCGAGCTATTCAATGCGATGGCGCGTGTCAAGCTCGTGCGCGTGGCCTACAAGGGCGCCGGGCCCTCCATGGTGGCGCTGATCACGGGTGAAACGCAGGTCAGCTTTCCCAACACGGCCGCGGCGATACCGCACCTGCGGGGAGGAAAAATCAGGGGACTGGCAGTGACGACGTTGAAACCTTCCGCGCTCGTTCCCGGTCTGCCTACGGCGGCGGCCTCGGGCCTTCCCGGCTACGAATCGCGCGCAATACTTGGGCTCTTCGCGCCCGCCAAGACGCCGCAGACGATTATCGACCGGCTCAACGGCGAGATCGTGCGTATCCTCGAGAGCCGCGACGTGAAAAAGAGGCTCTTCGATTCCGGGGCCGAAGCCATGCCCAGCACGCCAGCCGAGCTCGCAAAAGCGATAAAAACCGATATGGACGTGAACGGACGGCTCATCACGGATGCGGGCATTCGCGCGCAGTAGCGCGCGCCTCACGAAACGCAGGAGAAGCGCATGAACGACATTGCACTTGCGGGCATACACGAAGCGTCCACCGCCACGCTGTCGCAGCGGCTCGCCGATCACATCGTTGCTACGCGCTACGACGCCATCCCGAATGAGGCGCGCGAAGCGGCGAAGCTCTTCATGCTGGATACGCTGGCGGTGTCATGGGCCGGTTCCGATGCACCGGGATGTCGCGAGGTTCACGATCTGCTCGCGGAAGAGGGCGGGCGCGCGGATGCGACGGCGTGGGTCTACGGCAGCCGGCTTCCCGTGACCGCCGCCGCCTTCCTCAACGGCATGTCGGCTTCAGCCCTCGACTACGATTCGATCGGGCGCGGCGCCGCGGTCCACATCAATATCGCGGTGCTGCCGGCTGCATTGGCGATGGCCGAAAGATACAAGGCGACGGGAAAGGACTTCCTCACCGCGCTCGTGACCGGCGCCGACATCATGTACCGGCTGGCGGCAGCATTGAAAAAGCCCAACCGCGGATTCCACTACACGGCGGCGATCGGCGTATTCGGTGCCGCAGCGGCGGCAGCTAAATTGCTCGGGCTCGATGCGATGGCAACGCGCCATGCGCTCGGCATCGCGTTCATTCAGTCTTCCGGTACCCAGCAGGCGAACATTCAGCCTTCGCTCACCAAGCGCATGCTCTCCGCGTTCGCCGCGCGCTCCGGTGTGTACGCAGCGCTGCTTGCCCAACGCGGGATCACCGCGCCGAGCGAAGTGTTCGAAGGGCGCTTCGGGTTTTTCTCGCTCTATCAGGAGGGGGATGCGGCGAAGGTGCTCGCAGATATCGGAAAGCGTTTCCTGAACCTGAACGCCACCATCAAGAAATATCCGAGCTGCGGCTGCAACCACACCGCGATCGAAGCGACGTTGAAGCTGGTGCGTCAATACGATCTCAAGCCGGAGGACGTGCAGTCGATCGAGGCGACCATCACGCCTTATATCGAGCGCATCGTGGGCGGTAAATACGATCCGAGCGGGGATGCGCAGGTCGCGGCGCAGTTCAATCTCCGCTACTCCATCGCCTGCGCGCTGGTCCGCCGCCGGCTGGGGTTGGCTGAGATTCAGGAAGCGGCCGCGCGCGATCCCGCGATCGCCGCGCACATCGGCAAGATATCGCTCAAAGTGGATGCGGAGCAGACCGGCAACCGCGGCCCGGTGATCGTTCGCATGCAGACGCGCAACCACGGGGAAATATCGTGTCGCGTGGACGACGTGGCAGGAGGCCCGGATGCGCCGATCGCCGAAGCCGAGATCGAGGAAAAATTCCGTGAATGCTTCCGGCTCGGCGTGCTGCCGTTGACCGACGAACAGATCAGGCTGTTGAGCGA
>DATFGD010000041.1:0-5672 GCA_035249725.1 Burkholderiales bacterium | reverse complement strand
GCCGGTTGCGAACTCGTGTTGAACGACGTGCCGGTCGGCGGGAAACCACTCGACTGGATCATCGAGACGGGTGCGACTTACGTCATGGGCGTGCCCACCCACGCGATCGACATCCTGGCAGACATGAAGCAGCGCGGGATGAAAAAATTGGGTAAGGTCAGCGTGTTCTATATGGCCGGTTCCGTTATCCCGCCCGAAACGGCGCGGGCGTTCCTGGACATGGGGATCAAGCCGCAGAACATCTACGGCATGACCGAGAACGGCTCGCATCAGTACACGCTGCCCCACGACGACGTAGACGTCGTCACGGCCACGTGCGGCAAGGCGTGTCACGGCTACGAGACCCGGCTTTGGGATCAGGAGAATCCCGATTGCGAAGCGCCGCCCGGCGAACTGGGCGAGATCGGCACGCGCGGCGCGCTTCTGATGCTCGGCTACTTCGACAACCAGGCCGCGACTGAAGCGTCGTTCAACGCGAGCGGCTGGTTCATGAGCGGAGATCTCGGCCGCTTCGACGCGCAGGGCAACCTGCAAATCGTCGGGCGCAAGAAGGATCTGATCATTCGAGGCGGCCATAACATTCATCCGGCACGGATCGAGAACCTGGCCCTCACGCATCCGGCCGTGCTGAAGGCGGCGGCCTACCCGGTAGCGGATCAGCGGCTGGGGGAACGCGTATGCCTTGCGATCATCGTCCGCGACGGCACGCAGCTCGATGCGGAGGCACTGCTCGCGCACTTGAGCGCCGCGGGCCTGTCGAAATACGACATGCCGGAGTACTTCGTCACGCTCGATGCCTTCCCGCTCACGGCGAGCGGGAAAATCCTGAAGCGTGAACTGGTGGAGCGCACGCGCACCGGCAAGATCGTGCCCGAGCCGGTGCGCTGGACGAGCACAAGCGCACACACGTAAATACGAGAGGCCTCAAATGTCGGTCGAGTTGAAACGAGTCGAGGAGTTCGCCGTCATCACGTTGAATCGTCCGGAAGCGCTCAACGCGCTCTCGTTCGCGTTGATCCGCGAGCTGGGACGTGTCTTCGATCAAGTTGCGGCGAGCGACGCACGCGCGCTTCTCGTCACCGGCGCGGGTGCGAAAGCATTTTGTGCCGGCGCGGACATCAAGGAGCTGGCCGGACGCACGCTCATCCCGCACAAGCAGGGGACCGAATTGGGCCAGTGGACGTTCGCCAAGCTCGATCGGCTCCCCATGCCCTCTGTCGCGATCATCAACGGCTACGCCTTTGGCGGCGGACTCGAGCTTGCGCTCGCGTGCACGACGCGCATCGCGACTCGTAACGCGAAGATGGGATTGCCCGAAATCAAGCTCGGGCTCATTCCGGGCTACGGCGGAACGCAGCGCCTGCCGCGGGTCGTGGGCGAAGCGCACGCGCTCGAAATGATCATGACCGGGCGCACCGTCGATGCGGAAGAGGCGCTGCGCGTCGGGCTTGTCAACCGGCTGATCGACGGCGAACCCGTGGCCCAGGGCATTGCCTATGCCCGCGAGTTCACTTGCCACAGCCTGCCGGTGCTCGGCTTCGCGCGCGAGGCCGTCCACCGCGCGCTCGCAACGCCGCTCAGCGAGGGGCTGCGGATCGAGGCGGATCTTTCGACGCTGGCGTTTCAGACACGCGATGCCGTCGAAGGCATGACCGCCTTCATGGAGAAGCGCAAGGCGCGCTTCGAGGACGAGTAAGCCGTGCCCGCTGCGGACAAGGTGATCGCCATTACCGGCGCGAGTCGCGGCATCGGCGCTGCGATCGCGGTCGAACTGGCACGGCGCGGTTTCACCGTCGCGTGTCTCACGCGTAAAGGCCTCGGTCCCGAGACGCCCAGCGTGCCCGAAGACGCGGCGCTACGCTTTGTGAACCGCGCTTGCGATGTGACCGACGCGGGAAGCGTGCGGCTGGCGATGGCCGATGTGGCTGCCGAAACCGGCGGTATACACGGTCTCGTCAACAATGCCGGCATTCATCTCGATGCGCCGAGCCACACGCTCACCACCGAAGCGTATGAAAAGGTGATGGCGACCAACGCCACTGCCGTGTTTACCACCAGCCGGGAAGTCTATCCGCACCTACTCAAGGCAGGCGGTGGCGTGATCGTCAACATCGGCTCGTTCTACGACCGCATCGGCGTGAAGCGCAATCTCGCGTACTGCGCGTCCAAGGCGGCTGTCGGCGCGATGACGCGCTGCCTCGCCGTGGAGTGGGCTGCCAAAGGGATACGCGTCGTCGACGTTGCGCCCGGGTACATCGAGACCGATCTCAACCGCGAAGCGCTCACGCAAGGCCCGCTGCGGGATTTTCTGGCAAAGCGGATTCCGGGCGGCAAGAGCGGCACCACCGCCGATATTGCCCGGCTCGTGGGAGCGGTCTTCAGCGAGGACATTCCGTTTCTCACCGGCGAGACGATATACATCGATGGCGGCCAGGGCATTGCACACTGACGAATGAGTCTTCTAGTTAATTCACCACCCCGCCGCGCGAGCGCAGCACCCCTCCTCATCGGAGGAGGGGAAAAATTTCCCGCCGACATTAGGAGGGGTGGATGCGAAGCAGACGGGGTGGTGAAATCATGAACGTTTTTGACCGCCTCGACGCGAGCGCCGCCTTCACCGCCGAAGAGCGCATGCTGATCGATAGCGTGCGGGCGCTCGCGCGCGACCAGATTGCGCCGCGCGCGGCAGATTACGATCGCAGCGGCGAATTCCCGTGGGAAAACGTGCAAGCGATCAACGCCCTCGGCCTGAACGCGATGTTCATCCCCGAGGCCTACGGCGGCGCGCCGGTGTCCTACGCTGCATACCTCGAATGCGTGCGCGAAATTTCCAAGGCTTGCGCGGCTACAGGCGTGATCTGGGCCACCAACTTCCACGGCATGAAACCGCTCATCGACTTCGGCAGCGACGAGCAGAAGAAACGGCTCCTGCCGGTGATGCTGAAGGGCGGTCTCGCTTCACTGACCATTACCGAGCCGACCGCCGGCTCCGATGCGACAGGAATGAAGACGCTCTTTCATCCCGACGGCGATCACGTCGTGGTGAACGGCACCAAGACCTTCATCACCAACGGCGCGTTTGCCGACCTCTACCTGCTGTTCGGCAAGTGGAGCGGGATCGACGACGGCAGAAAAGCCATTTCGGCGCTCGTGGTGGAAAAAGGGGCGCCCGGGCTGCGTGTGGTACGCGAAGAAGAAAAGATGGGTATCCGCGCTTCGAGCACTGCCGCGCTGGCATTCGACCAGTGCCGCGTGCCGCGCACAAATCTCCTCGGCGCGCCCGGTGAGGGTTTGAAGATTCTGCTCGCCTCGCTCAATAAATCGCGGCCCAGTGTAGCCGCGCACGCGCTCGGCATCGCACGCGCGGCCTTCGAGGATGCGGTCGCGTACATCAACGAACGCCGTCAGTCGGGGCAGCGCATCATCGACTTTCAGGGCATCCAGTTTCTGCTGGCGGACCTGGCGACCGAACTTGCCCAGTGCGAAGCGTGGTTGTGGCACGTGGCGCGACAGGTGGACGGCGGCGCGACGGATTTCGGTGTGGAGGCTTCGATGCTCAAGCTCCGGGCATCCGATCTCGCCATGCGCATCGCGACCGAAGCGGTGCAACTCCACGGCGGGTACGGCTATTGCAAGGATTACCGCGTGGAGCGGCTCATGCGCGATGCGAAGATCACGCAGATCTGGGAGGGCACCAACCAGATTCACCGCCAGTTCATCGGCCGCAGCTTCATCAGGAAGTGACGTCATGCCCAAAATCAGAACGGTCGGCGTAGCAGGCAGCGGCACGATGGGCGCGGGCATCGCTATTGTCGCCGCGCGCGCCGGATTCCGGACGATCGTGTACGACACCAAACCTGAAGCGCTTTCCCGCGCACGCAAGCAAACCGAGGGATTCTTCGCCAAATCCGTCGAGCGCGGGAAGCTCACGCAGGAAGAGGTGGATCGCATCATGGCGGGGCTCACCGGCACGACCGATATCGCCGGGCTTGCTGCCTGCGATATCGTCATCGAAGCGGTGTTCGAAGACCTGAAAGTCAAGCATGAGCTCCTCGCGCAATTGAACCGTGTCTGCCCGATTCACACGATTTTCGCCTCGAACACGTCCACGCTCTCGATCACCGAAATTGCGGCCGGCTCGGGGCGCGATGAGCGCTTTGTCGGCATGCACTTCTGTCTGCCCGCGCAACTGATGAAGCTGGTGGAAATGTCGCCGGGCTTGCGGACCAGTGAGGAGACATTCAAGAGTGCGTGGGCGTTCTGCACAGCGATGGGACAGGTGCCGGTGAAGACGAAAGACAATCCGGGATTCATCCTCAATTATTTCCTGGTGCCTTTCAACAACGATGCGATCCGCCTGGTCGAAGCGGGCGTCGCGGGGCCTGCGGACATCGACCGCGCCATCAAGACCGCGCTCGGCTATCCGATGGGGCCGCTGGAATTGCTCGATCTCGTCGGGCTCGATACCCATCTGCTCGTTGCCGAAGCGCTGTACGCGGCGACGCACGAGCCGCGCGCCGCGGTGCCGCCGCTGGTGAAACGCATGATCGCAGCCGGCCGGCTCGGGCGCAAAACCGGCGCGGGGTTCTATACGTACGCCGGCAACGCGATGTTTGGAGGCTGATTCGTGGCGCACGAATTGATCGATACCGGCGGCAGCCGCTCCTTTCCCGAACCGCATGCGGTGCTCACCGCAACGACGGACTCGAGCGACGTCATGCTGATCATCGGCGCACACGCCGCGAATGCGTTCCGGACGCTCGAGAATCCCGAACGCTACGCAGCCGTCGTGCTTGAACTGGGCAGTGAATGCCTCGGCCTCCATACCGGGGAGACGCGCGGGGAGGAAGGTTCGAACGTTCTTGGGTTCGCGCGTTTTCGACTTGGCTCCGCACCGCTCTCGGATCTCGTCGAACTCGTGCGCCAGCCGAGGACGCCGGACACCGCCATTGCGGCAGCCCGGAAGGTATTTGAGGACCACGGACTGAAGGTAGCGGTGTGCGGCGATTTCGCGGGACGCATCGTCGACCGGCTGGTGCGGCCGTACTACAACGCGGCGCTGCGGCGGCTCGACGAGGGATTGGCGAGCGCGGCGGATCTCGACACAACGTTGAAGCTTGGGCTCGGCTATCCGGAAGGGCCGATTGCGCTACTGGAACGGAGCGGACTTGCCGGGCACTACGAGGTTACGCAGGCGCTTTATGAAGCGCTGGGCGATCCGGCGTATGCGCCGGCGCGCCGCGCACGTATCGCCAAACAGCGGCAAGACAATTGAACCGCCAAAGTTTTATTCGACCTGATAGTCATTAGCGATGCAACCACTCGAAGGCATACGCGTACTCGATTTCAGCACGCTGCTCCCCGGGCCGCTCGCGACGCTGCTCCTCGCGGAGGCGGGCGCCGAGGTGATCAAGATCGAGCGCCCCGGCACAGGCGACGAGATGCGCAGCTACACGCCGAAGTTTGGAACGGACAGCGTCAACTTCGCGCTTCTGAACCGCGGCAAGCGCTCGATCGCGATCGATCTCAAGGCGCAGGATGCCGTATCGAGCTTGCGGCCGCTCCTCGAAAAGGCCGACGTGATCGTCGAGCAGTTCCGGCCCGGCGTGATGGACCGGCTCGGGCTAGGCTATGAAGCGGTGTCGGCGCTCAATCCGCGCGTGGTTTATTGC
>DATFGD010000040.1:0-3376 GCA_035249725.1 Burkholderiales bacterium | reverse complement strand
TGGAACTCGCGGCGGCCGTTGGCGCGGATGGTGTGCACCTTGGCAGTGAGGATGGCGCGATCGCCGAGGCCCGCGCCGTGCTCGGACCGCATGCGATCATAGGGGCATCTTGTTATAACCGGATCGACAATGCGCGCAATGCGCAGCAATCCGGCGCGAGCTATGTGGCCTTCGGGAGCTATTTTCCCTCCGGGACCAAACCGGAAGCTGCGCGTGCTTCGCTCGATCTGCTGCGTGAAGCGAAGCGCATGCTCTCGCTGCCCATCGTTGCGATCGGCGGCATTACGCGCGACAACGCAAAGCCGTTGCTGGCTGCTGGCGCAGACAGCATAGCGGTCATTTCAGCATTGTTCGATGCAGCCGATGTGCGGGCCGCGGCCGCGCAGCTGGCCCAGCTATTCTTTGAACAATGAAACGAAGCCACAAGCTCTTTCAGCGCGCGGAACTCTCCATCCCGGGTGGCGTGAACTCACCGGTGCGCGCCTTCAAGGGCGTGGGTGGCACGCCGCTTTTCGTCCAGCGGGGCAAGGGTGCCTGGATTTGGGACGTGGACGGCAATGCTTATGTTGACTACGTCGGCTCCTGGGGACCGCTCATCGCGGGCCACGCGCATCCTGTGGTTTTAGAGGCCGTGCAGACGGCGGTACAACGCGGACTCAGTTTCGGCGCGCCGACGGAAGCGGAAGTCGAAATAGCCGAATTGTTGTGCCGGCTCATGCCCTCGTTGGAACAGGTTCGCCTCGTCAGTTCGGGCACGGAAGCCACGATGAGCGCGATTCGGCTCGCGCGCGGCTATACGGGACGGCCGGCGATCGTAAAGTTCGAGGGCTGCTACCACGGCCACGCCGACGCGCTGCTGGTGAAGGCGGGGTCCGGCGCGCTCACGCTCGGTCAGCCCAGTTCAGCCGGCGTCCCGCCGGAGACGACCACTCACACGATCGTTCTGCAGTACAACGATGTGCACGGCCTTCAGGAGGTCTTTGAGCGCGAAGGCAAGAGGATCGCGGCTGTGATCGTCGAGCCCGTCGCCGGAAACATGAACCTCGTTGCAGCCCAAGTCGAATTTCTGCAAACGATGCGGCAGCTCTGCACGCAGAGCGGCGCCCTTCTCATCTACGATGAGGTTATGAGCGGGTTTCGCGTGGCGCTCGGCGGCGCGCAGTCGCTCTACGATATCGAGCCTGATCTCACCACATTGGGCAAGGTGATCGGCGGTGGCCTGCCGGTCGGGGCATACGGTGGGCGGCGCGATGTCATGAAATGCGTCGCCCCAACCGGTCCGGTCTATCAGGCGGGCACGCTCTCCGGCAATCCAGTGGCTGTCGCAGCAGGTCTTGCCACTTTGAAACTGGTTCAGGCGCCCGGCTTCTACGACCGACTGAGCGAAACCGCGCGTCGCCTGTGCGAGGGCCTGACCGGTGCGGCGCGCGAAAACGGGATAGCATTTTCGGCGTGGAGCGTGGGCGGCATGTTCGGCATGTACTTTCGTGACACGCCGCCAACGACCTACGATGAGGTCATGCAGTGCGACAAGGCGGCATTCAACCGGTACTTTCACGCCATGCTGGGCAAAGGCATTTACTTTGCACCATCGGCTTATGAGGCAGGATTCGTATCTTCGGCGCACGGTGCGGCCGAAATCGAAAAGACGACTGCTGCCGCGCGCACGGCGTTCGGTTCGCTCAGTGATGCGCTGGCTTAAGCCGCGTTGGTCTATCGCAGGCGCAGTGTGTCGAGCCGCCGCACGGCGCTCTGCCGCGCCGGATCGATCGTGCGGAGTTCCGAACCGATTTCCCGGAGGTCGCGCTCCAACGCCCCGCGCCGCGCCATCGCGGACAAATCGGCCGGGTCGCGCGAAATCGAATCGAATTCCCGCTGCGTCCAATAACGTTCGTGGTTAAGGTAACTTTCGCGCCGCACGAGACCGGATACCGATCCGTGCAGGCGTAGGGTTTCCTTTTCCCGTGCCTGCTCCGCTTCGAGTCGCGCGGCTGCTTCGGCCCGACGCGCTTCGTGCTCCTTGCGCGCCCGGTTAAGCGCTCTTGTTTGTTCGCTCTCTCGAGCTTGTTCTTCGTCGATCACACCGGGTTCTTCAGCGGCCAAGGGTTCGCCGCTGCCCCCCGTTTGCCCTGCGGCACCAGTTGTGCTGAATAGAACGAAGGCGCAAAAAATGGCCCCTGCCAAAACGTGCGTCATCGAGATCCTTATCGCAAACCGGAGATGTACTCGGCGACCGCTTTAATTTCGCGATCAGAAAGCCGTGCGGCTACCGACCGCATCATGCCGTTGGTATCATTGGCGCGCTCGCCGTTACGAAAGGCCTTGAGTTGTGCTTCGACGTATTCCGCATGCTGGCCAGCAAGACGCGGGAACTGGGCCGGCATTCCGGCGCCATCCGGGGAGTGGCACGCGGCGCACGCCGCAACGCTTTTCGCCAGTATGCCGCCGCGGTAGATTTCCTGGCCCTGTTTGACCAGATCAACGTCGCTTGCGGCGCCAAGCCTCGCCTTTTGACCCGCAAAATAAATTGCCAGGTTCGCCATGTCATCCGCAGAGAGGTTGGCCACCATACCGGACATGATCGGGCTTGCGCGTTCGGCAGGTCGGCCGTCCCGGGTCTTGAAGTTCGCCAGTTGTTTGAGCGTATATTCGGGATGCTGTGCGGCAAGGTTCGGATTCGCCGGGATCACGCTGTTCCCGTCCGCGCCGTGGCACGCGGCACAAACCTGACCCACGATGGGTTGCGCCTTGGTTGGATCGCCTTTGACCCCTTGCGCGTAGCTCAAGGACGAGAGCAGAGCGCACGCAAGCGTCGCCGTGATCGGGCGATAATTCATCTGCACTCCTCGGGACCTTCGGTAAACCGGGAAGGCGGTATTGTACAGAACGGGCTTCATCCATGCCAGTTTGCGAACCAAAACAAGCACTCATGTCGACGTTTCAGCGCGCGACATATGCCATGTCGGTACATGATCCCGCGCTCTTCCCGCCCAATGACGGGTCGGAGGTGGCGTTTGCCGGCCGCTCGAACTCGGGCAAATCCAGCGCGATTAATGCTCTTACGGGCAGAAGGCGGCTGGCACACGTCAGTAAGACGCCGGGGCGTACGCAAGCGATCAATTTTTTCAGTGTGGAAGAGCATCGTTTCCTCGTCGATCTGCCGGGTTACGGTTATGCGGCGGTAGCGGCTGCCGAGAAGCGACATTGGAAAATGTTAATAGGTGCTTACATACAATCGCGGCTCGCACTGCGTGGGTTAATCGTCGTCATGGACGCGCGCCATGCATTCGGACCGCTCGACGGCCAATTGCTGGAGTGGATCAAGCCCCGCGGGCTGGCTTGTCATGTGCTGTTGACCAAAGCCGACAAGCTGTCT
>DATFGD010000039.1:0-2882 GCA_035249725.1 Burkholderiales bacterium | reverse complement strand
TCATACCCTGTCATCGCGTCGTGGGCGCCACCGGCTTGGGTGGGTTTATGAATGCGAGAAGTGGATCGCCCCTCGAGATCAAGAAATGGCTGCTCGCGCATGAAGGCGTCCGACTCCGGCCTGATTGACGAATTCTGCGACGCGCTGTGGCTCGAAGACGGGCTCGCGCGCAACACGCTGGAAAGCTACCGGCGCGATCTCGTCAAATTTGGGTCCTGGCTCGCGGCCAAATACAACCGCTCGCTGCTCGCAGCGAGCCGTGCCGATCTGCTGGGATTCCTCGCACATCAGGTGCAGCAGCGCGCCAAGGCTACGACGGCGAGCCGAGAGCTGTCCGCTTTGAAGCGCTTCTATCGCTATGTCCTGCGGCAAGGGAAGATCAGTACCGACCCGACGCTCAACGTGGATGCCCCCAAATTGCCGCGTCCGCTGCCGAAAAGCCTGACCGAACAGGACGTCGAGGCGTTGCTTGCCGCGCCATGCGTGGACGAAGCGCTGGGACTGCGCGACCGCGCGATGCTCGAGATGCTCTACGCAAGCGGATTGCGCGTGTCGGAACTGGTCACGCTGAAAGTTGCCCAGGTGAGCCAGGACATGGGTGTGGTGCGGGTGACGGGCAAGGGTTCCAAGGAGCGTCTCGTCCCGCTCGGTGAGGAGGCCCTCGCGTGGGTACGGCGCTACACCAGGGAAGGACGTACGGCGTTGCTCGGCGCGCGGGCGAGCGAGGCGCTCTTCGTGACGACGCGCGGTGACGCCATGACCCGGCAGGCGTTCTGGTATCTCATCAAGCGCTATGCGGCGCGAGCGGGATTAAAGAACTCGCTGTCACCGCATACGCTGCGGCACGCATTTGCCACGCACCTGCTCAATCACGGCGCGGATCTGCGGGTGGTGCAGCTCCTGCTGGGTCATTCCGATATTTCCACGACACAAATCTATACGCACGTGGCGCGCGAGCGGCTGAAGCAACTGCATGCACGACACCATCCGCGCGGATGAAACTACGATCTGGTGCCGCGCTCGATCGTGACCCCGAGCCGTCTGACGTTGCGCAAGGCGCCGATCTTGTTCACGCTCACCTTGACCCACGGTGCGCCGAATTCGCCCAACACCAACTGCGCGACGTGTTCGGACAGCCGTTCGAGCAGCAGAAAATGTTGCGTGCGTAGCGTCTCCTCGATGCGTTTGACCACCTTGGAGTAATCGATCGTCTCGCCGATGCGGTCGGTGCGCGGGCCTTCCTTGGGCGGAATCGCGATCTCGATATCGAACTGAACCGTCTGGGGCACGCGGCGTTCCCACTCGTAGATGCCGATCAGGATGTCGAGCCTGAAGTCGTGGATGAAGATGGTGTCCATGGAAGAATTCAGGATCAAGGATTCAGGATCGCGGAGCAAGCATTCAGAATTGATTCAGGCGTAAAGCCCGCCGGGCGCACATTGGCAGAAGCACGGGGAGCGATGAGTGGCGATGCGTTTCGGATAGAATGGACGCACATTCTATGTGAAATCCCATGGGCATCACAGTTTTTGCGCTGGTCGGTTATCTCCTCGGTTCCATTTCGTTTGCCGTCATCGTGAGCCGTGCCTTTGCACTGCCGGATCCGCGCACCTACGGGTCGGGTAATCCCGGCGCGACGAACGTACTGCGCACGGGACGCAAGACCGCGGCAGCGATCACGCTGCTCGGCGATGGCGCGAAAGGCTGGCTCGCCGTTTTTCTGGCGCAGCGCTTCGCTGCGCCGGATGGCGTCGAACTGGCGATGGCCGGCGCCGCGATTGCGGTAGTCATCGGGCACATGTATCCCGTGTTCTTTCGCTTTCAGGGCGGCAAGGGCGTATCGACGGCACTCGGCGTCCTGCTCGGGCTCAATGCCTATCTCGCTGCCGGAACGGCGGCGACGTGGATTGCGATCGCGGTATTTTTTCGCATCTCATCGCTCGCCGCGCTCGTGTCCGCCGTATTTGCACCGTTCTTCACGCTGATCCTCTATAACGCGCATCATCCCTACTTCTGGGGCGTCGTGGCGGTCTCCGTTCTCCTGATAGGGCGCCATAGCGCGAATATCCGCAATCTGATTGCGGGTACCGAAGCGCGCATCGGCCGCCGCGCGGGCGATGCCGGTTCCGGAGACTGATATTTTTCCGGAACGCCGCTTTACCTTGACGATAGGGCCGAATGGCTAGCGGGATGCCGCGAGCAGGTCTTCCAGATCCCAGCGCGGGCGGACGGTGAAACCGCGCTCTGCCGGATCGTTGGCGGTGTTCGGATCCGCCTGCAGCCGCAGTGCGCCGGCGAGTGCAATCATCGCGCCGTTGTCGGTGCAGAATTCCAGCGGCGGATAAAAAACCTCGTAACCCCGCTTCATTGCCGCGGACGAGAGCCGTTCGCGCAGCAACCGGTTGGCGCCCACGCCGCCTGCAACGACAAGACGCTTGAGTCCCGTGCGGTCGAGTGCGGCCAACGACTTGGCGACCAGAACGTCAACGATCGCAACCTGGAATTCGGCCGCGATGTCCGCGCGTTTATCCGCATCCAAGGGCTCATTGGCGACCAAAGTAACGACGGCGGTCTTGAGACCGCTGAAGCTGAAGTTGAGATCGCCGCTGGTCAGCATCGGCCGGGGCAGTTTGAATTTGCTCGCCGTACCGCCATCGGCGAGTTTCGCAAGCGCCGGCCCGCCCGGGTAGCCCAGTCCGAGGAGCTTTGCCGTTTTGTCGAACGCTTCGCCGGCTGCGTCGTCCACCGTTTCGCCGAGCAGTTCATACGCCCCGATGCCCGCGACCCGCATCAACTGGGTATGGCCGCCGGATACGAGCAGCGCGACAAACGGAAACGCAGGCGTGGGCTGGGACAGCAGCGGCGACAGCAGGTGGCCTTCG
>DATFGD010000038.1:0-4408 GCA_035249725.1 Burkholderiales bacterium | reverse complement strand
TACTGCGACCACTGGCCGGCGGCCTTGCCCAGGCTGTTATCGAAGATCAGCTCCACGCTGGCGCGATTGACGGGCTTGCGGTCTCCCGAGCCATTGAAGAGCACATCCTGCATCGTCTCACCGCGCAGGTGGCGTGCCGATGTTTCACCCAGCACCCAGCGCACTGCATCGATGACGTTGGATTTGCCGCAGCCGTTGGGACCGACGACGCCGACAAGTTGGCCGGGGACAGGGATACGGGTGGGATCGACGAACGATTTGAAGCCGGCGAGGTTGATCTGCGTAAGGCGCAAGTTCTTCTGCTGTAAAGTTTATAATCCGGGCGAGATCGCCGGTTTCATTTTAACCCATTTGCACCGTTACGCTATGCCCAGCAAAGCGAGCAGGCGCCTTGAAACGTTCGCGAATCCCACGCCGCAGCGCGACTATCGGATTCACATGGAAATACCGGAATTTACCTGCCTGTGTCCGAAGACCGGGCAGCCGGATTTCGCGACGCTCGTGCTCGATTACGTCCCTGACCGGCGCTGCGTGGAATTGAAGAGCCTCAAGCTCTATGTATGGTCGTATCGGGACGAAGGCGCCTTTCACGAAGCGGTCACCAATCGCATACTGGACGATCTGGTCAAGGCGACGCGCCCCCGGTTCATGCGCCTCACCGCGCGCTTCAATGTGCGAGGCGGAATTTTCACGACTGTCGTAGCGGAACACGCTGCCCGCGGCTGGAAGCCCGCGCGAGTGCCCGAACTGGATGCTTTGCCGCCGGCTTCGAGTACCCGCTGAAGCGTTTGTGCTGCAAGACCTTTCAAACATTCTCTATAATCCCCTGCGCCTCGCCCTGTCCGCACCGCACGGGAACGCGGTCGCCTTAGAGAAGAACCCCACGTGAATCCGAATCTCGATCGACTGGAAAGTTATCCCTTTCAGCGCCTGCGTGCGCTGCTCGAAGGCGCCTCGTGCCCCGCCGCAGTGCGTCCCATCCCGCTTTATATCGGCGAACCCAAGCACCCCACGCCGGAGTTCATCAAGCGAACGCTGATCGAGCATCTGGACGGCCTCGCGGCCTATCCCGTTACGGCAGGCACCGAAGAGTTGCGCAGCGCGATCGCCGGCTGGCTCGAACGGCGATACGGGCTTGCCGCCGTCGATCCGGACACGCAGGTGATTCCGGTCAATGGGACACGCGAGGCGTTGTTTGCGTTTGCACAGGCGGTCATCGACTCGACGCGCCGCGAGCCGGTGATCGTATGTCCCAATCCGTTCTACCAGATCTACGAAGGCGCGGCGCTCCTCGCCGCCGCGGCACCGCATTTCCTCAACAGCGTGCCGGCGCGCGGCTACGCATTCGACCCGGAGGAGCTGCCGGACGAGGTTTGGCGGCGCACGCAACTCCTCTATGTCTGCTCCCCCGGCAATCCGACAGGTCACGTGCTGTCCCTCGCGGAGTGGAAGGAACTGTTCACGCTTTCCGACCGCTACGGGTTTGTCATCGCAGCCGACGAGTGCTATTCGGAAATCTACTTCGACGAAGCAAGACCTTCCATTGGGGCGCTGGAGGCCGCGCGGCACTTCGGGCGTACCGGGTTTCCGAACCTCGTCGTGTTCTCGAGCCTGTCGAAACGTTCGAACGTGCCGGGCATGCGTTCGGGCTTCGTCGCCGGCGACGCGGCGATACTGAAACAATTTTTGCTCTACCGGACTTATCACGGCTGCGCGATGAGCCTTCCCGTGCAGCGCGCGAGCGTGGCGGCCTGGGGAGACGAGCGGCACGTGGCCGAGAATCGGCGCCTCTACCGCGAGAAATTCCAGGCTGCTCTTGAAATTCTCAAACCGGTCGCCGAACTCGAAATGCCGGACGCGGGCTTCTACCTGTGGCTGCGCACCTCGATCGGCGACACGGACTTCACGCGCCGGCTTTACGAAGACCAGTCGGTGTCGGTGCTGCCCGGGAGCTATCTTGCGCGCGAAGCGCAGGGCGTCAATCCCGGACGCAACCGCGTGCGCATTGCGCTCGTAGCGCCTACGGACGAATGCGCCGAGGCCGCACGCCGCATACGCGACTTCATTTCACATCTTTGAACCGGGGACCCGGCATGCTCGAATTGCAGACCGTCATAGAAAGCGCCTGGGCGCAGCGCGCCTCACTCACGACTGGGAGTGCCGACGCCGCCATCAAACGCGCAGTGGACGAAACCATCGAGCGGCTGGACGACGGCCGTTTGCGGGTGGCGGAGAAAAGTGCCGGTCAGTGGACCACGCATCAATGGGTGAAGAAGGCCGTTCTGCTTTCGTTCCGGCTGCAGGAGAACACCGTTATGGGCGCCGGGGATCTTCGGTATTACGACAAGGTGGCCTCCAAATTCGGCAGCTACGGCGTCGAGCAATTCGAGCGCGGCGGCTTTCGCGTCGTGCCGCCCGCCGCAACGCGAAAAGGCGCCTATATCGCGAAGAACGTCGTGCTGATGCCTTCATTCGTCAACATCGGCGCCTATGTCGATGAAGGCACCATGGTGGACACCTGGGCGACCGTGGGATCCTGCGCTCAGATCGGAAAAAACGTGCACCTGTCGGGCGGCGTGGGGATCGGCGGCGTGCTGGAACCGCTGCAAGCCAATCCCACCATCATCGAGGACAACTGCTTCGTCGGTGCGCGCTCGGAGATCGTCGAGGGCGTGATCGTGGAGGAAGGGGCGGTGATCTCGATGGGCGTTTTCATTGGGGCCAGCACCCGCATCTACGATCGCCAGACCGGCAAAGTCCTTTACGGACGCGTGCCCGCCGGCGCGGTCGTCGTCCCGGGCTCGCTGCCTGCGGCGGACGGCAAATGCAGCCTTTATTGCGCCGTCATCGTGAAACAGGTCGATGCCGGCACGCGGGCCAAGACCAGCATCAACGAACTGCTGCGCAGCGACTGAAGCCGGCGTCATCCATACCAAGCATCGCGGCGCCTCGATTCTGTGCTAGGCAACCCCCGCGGGAGTTGGCACAATATCCCGCGGTGCCAGTCCGGCTCGTGTCGTGATGCGCCGGGAGACAACCATTACACCGGAGGGAAGGATCATGTTCGTGACACCGCTTTTCAGATTGATGGCGGAAAAACAGGCGTCAGACCTGTTTTTCACGGCGGGAGCGCCGATCCAGATCAAGATCGAAGGCACCGTGGCGCCGATCAACGATAAAGTTCTCGATCCCGAGCAGGTCAGGACGATCTGCTACGAGCTGATGACGGACAATCAGGTCAAAGAGTTCGAGACCCGGCACGAAATGAATTTCGCGCGCGCCGAACCCGAAGTCGGAAACTTTCGGGTCAACATCTTCCAGCAGCGCAACGCGGTTGCAATGGTCATCCGCTTCGTGAAGCCCGAAGTGCCCTCGTTCGAGTCGCTGGGGCTGCCGCCGATACTGAAGCAGGTGATCATGGAGAAACTCGGGCTCATCCTCGTCGTGGGCTCCACGGGTTCCGGCAAATCAACCACGATGGCGTCCATGATCGATTATCGCAACGGCGTGCGGACCGGCCATATCCTCACCATCGAAGACCCGATCGAATTCATCTTCAAGCACAAGAAGTCCATCGTCAACCAGCGCGAAGTGCGGGTGGACACCTACACCTACGACAACGCGCTCATCAGCGCGATGCGCCAGGCCCCTGACCTGCTCATGATCGGGGAGATCAGGGACCGGCCGACGCTCCAGAGCGCGTTGCTGTTCGCCCAGACCGGGCATCTTTGCATGTCGACGTTGCACGCGAACAACAGCTACAACGCGCTCAACCGCATCATCAATTTCTTTCCGCGGGAGGCGCGTGACGCGCTGCTTGCCGATCTTTCGATCGCGCTGCGTTGCATCATCTCCCAGCGGCTGGTGCGCACCGCCGACGGCAAGCGCACGCCCGCCGTGGAGATCCTGCTCAATACCAAGCACATACAGGAATTGATCAAGGACGGCGAAATCGGCCAGATCAAAGACGCCATCGACCAGAGTCTTGCGCCGGGTTCGCAGACCTTCGAGCAGGCGCTGTTTCACCTCTACAGTGGAGGCAAGATTACGTTGGACGAGGCGCTTGCCTACTCCGATTCGCCGACCAACCTGCACTGGCTGATCAACAACGCTAAAGGCCCGCTCAAGCCGCCGAGCGAGGAAGACTTCACCGCGAAGCGCCCCGACGATCTTTCGAACATCAAACTCAACCTCGACGCGCTCGGATAAAGCTAGCGGCTGGTACGGCGAGCGCGTGCATCGTCGGGCTACGAAGAAGCGCTCGCGCGTTCTGCCGCTCACTGAAGCACGTCCCGAAACGATAGGCGAGCTCGTGCGCCACGGCGAAAGCCGGTTCCGGGCGGCTCGCCTTGCGTTCGGTCACGGCGTCGCCCACGCGTATGACGAAGCGGCTTATCTCACGCTACAC
>DATFGD010000037.1:0-6828 GCA_035249725.1 Burkholderiales bacterium | reverse complement strand
AAGCAGACGCGCTTCGATCGCGCGCACTTCAAGGAATTTGCGGACTGGGCGCTTGAGTTCGAGGTTGTCTATTACGTGCTTACACCCGACTACAACGCCTACATGGACGTGCAGCAGGCGATCAATCTGGAGATCTACCGGCGTTTCAGCGAAGAACGTATCGAGTTCGCGTATCCGACCCAAACCCTTTTCGTACGCGGCACCGAGCCAGCGGTCGCTGTGTCGGCTTCGGGTTAGATAGGTTGTAGCCATGGCGCAACGCGGCAAGCAACGTCTCGTCGTCGTATCGAACCGGCTGCCGTACGTCTTCAAGCGCGGCACGGACGGGCGCTGGCGCACCGAGCACGGCGCAGGGGGGCTGGTCTCTGCCCTGCTGCCGGTGCTGCGCGACCGAGGCGGCGCGTGGATCGGCTGGCCGGGCGCCGGCGATACCAGCCCCGATCTCGCATCGGCCGTTGCCGCTGCCGGCAAGGCTGCCGGTTTTTCGCTGCAGCCGGTCATGCTGGATGCGAAGGCGGTGGAGGATTTCTATCACGGCTTCGCAAACGAGATCATCTGGCCGCTGTTTCACGACTTGAAGTCACTCTGCAATTTCGAGCCCGGCTACTGGCGCACCTACAAGGAAGTGAACCGCCGGTTCGCGGAGACCGTGCTCAGGGATTGCGGAACCTCATCCGATTTCATCTGGGTGCACGACTATCATCTGATGAATGTCGCAGCGGAATTGCGTGCGCTGGGCTGTCGCTCGAAGGTCGGATTCTTTCTGCACATCCCGTTCCCGCCGCCGGATATCTTTTTCAATCTGCCGTGGCGTCTCACGCTGCTGAACGCCTTGTTGCAGTACGACCTCATCGGTTTCCAGACCGCGCGCGACCGCCGCAATTTCATCCAGTGCCTGCGGGAGCTGCTGAGCGAAGTATCCATACAGGGCAAGGGCCAGGTCATCACATTGACAGCCGAGAATCGCACCGTACGCATCGGCAGCTTTCCGATCAGCATCGATTACAACGCGTTCATGCGCCAGGCGTCGACCGAGGAGGTTGCGCAACGCGCGCAGGAACTGCATCGCCTGCTGCCCAAGCGCAAACTGGTGCTGGGCGTGGACCGGCTCGACTACACCAAAGGGATACCGCAACGGCTCGAGGCGTTCCGCACGGCGCTCGAACGCTATCCCGAACTGCGCGAGCGTCTGTCCCTCATACAAGTCGTGGTCCCGAGCCGGGAACTGATTCCCGAATATCACGACCTCAAGAACCGGATCGAGCAGCTCGTGGGGCAGATCAACGGAACCTTCATGCGGCCCGGCGGCTGGGTGCCGGTATGGTACGTGTACGGCAGCTTGAGCCGCACCGACCTGCTCGCCTATTACCGCGCGGCCGACATGGCGCTGATCACGCCGCTCAAGGACGGCATGAATCTCGTGGCCAAGGAGTACTGCGCGTGCAGCATAGAGGAGGATTGTGTGCTGATCCTCTCGGAGTTCGCCGGCGCCGCGGCGCAGCTCCAAAGGGGTGCGCTGCTCGTCAATCCGTACGACATCGAAGGCGTTGCGGACACCCTCCACCGCGCATTCACCATGAGCGAAGACGAACGTCGCGCGCGCATGCGCCGGCTGCGCCGTTCCATCCGGGAAAGCGATATATTCTGGTGGGTGGACAGTTTTCTCCGAGCCGCAATCGCCAAGGACCTCACCGCCTTCCCGCAACCGGAAGGCGTGGTGCCGGAAGCCGTCCCCGACTATGTGCCGATCTGACGACCGGTACATGTGCGCTTGAGCGCCTTCGATTTTCTTCCGTCGTATCCGCTGCCGCCGAATCCGGTGCTGCTGTTCGGCCTGTTGCTGCTCGCCGGCTTTGCCGGCGGCGAGCTGGTGCAACGGCTCGGACTGCCGCGCATCACGGGCTACGTTCTGATCGGCCTCATGCTCGGGAGCAGCGGGCTCGGACTCGTAGACACGCGGCTGGCGAGCGAGGCGAGCATGTTCGTGAATATCGGCCTCGGGATCGTTCTGTTCGAGTTGGGGCGGCGGCTCGATCTGCGGTGGCTGTGGCGCGACCGCTGGTTCGCAGCGACTGCGCTCGCCGAATCCGCGCTGTCGTTCTTTTTTATCTATGGCGCGCTCGCCTGGTTCGGCATCCAGCCGCTGCACGCGGCAATTGCCGCGGCGATCGGCGTGGCGACCTCGCCCGCAGTCGTGATGCTGGTCGCCCAGGAGCTGCGCGCCGAGGGCCAGGTGACCGAGCGCGCGCTCAATCTGGTCGCGATCAACAGCGTGGCGGCGTTCGTGCTGGCTACCATGCTGTTGTCCTGGCTGCACCACGAGCACCGCGCAAGCTGGCTCACGATGCTGCTGCACCCGGCGTACCTGCTCGGTGCCTCCCTCGTCATCGGCTATGTCGCGAGCGGGGCGACGATCCTCCTTGCCCGCTGGATCGGAAAACGGGAGGAGCGGCAGCTCGTGATGCTGCTCGCGATGATCGTGCTTGCCATCGGGTGCGCGGCGGCGCTGGAACTTTCCGTCATGCTGGCGCTGCTCGCGTTCGGGGTGGCGAGCCGCAACCTGGATCGCAAACACGATGTGATGCAGGTCAACATCAGCCACGTCGGACAGATATTTTTTGTCGTGCTCTTCGTCGTGACCGGTGCCATACTGAACGTGAGCCATCTTATCGCGGGCGGAGCAATGGCGCTGGTTTATATCGCAGCGCGTTTCATCGGCAAGGCCATCGGGATCCTGTCCCTCGCGCATTTGAGCGGCATCCGCGCCGGGAGCGGCGGGCTGTTGTGTCTGGCGCTCACGCCCATGTCCGGTCTCGCCATCGAGATGATGCACCGGACGACGCGGCTCTATCCCGAATTTGGCGCGAGCCTCGCACCGATCGTGCTGTCGGCGGTACTGGTCCTTGAACTCATCGGCCCGATTGCGGTTCAGTTCGCGCTCAGGAAGGCGGGCGAAGCGCCCGAGGCTGGAAAATGACGGACGAACTCCATTTCAGCGCTTCGCGGGCATTCTCGGTCGGCGTCGAGCTGGAGCTGCAGATTTTGAATTCGCGCGACTACAACCTCGCGCGCGACGCGGCCGATCTGCTTGCATTGCTCGACAAGGCCCCGCACCCGGGCGAAGTCAAGCCCGAGATCACGGAAAGCATGATCGAGCTCAACTCGTCCGTCCATTACCGGCACGACACGCTGATCGTCGAGCTTGCGCGCATCCGGGATGCGCTGGTGGAAGCCGCCGGCCGACTCAATCTCTGCATTGCCGGTGGCGGCTCGCATCCTTTCCATGCGTGGACCGACCGCCGAATTTATCCAACCGACCGTTTCAAGCGCATCCTCGAGGTGTATGGCTACCTCGCCAAGCAGTTCACGATTTTCGGTCAGCACGTCCACATCGGCTGCAGCGACGGCGATGCCGCGCTCTATCTCATCCATGCGCTGGCGCGCTACGTTCCGCACTTCATTGCGCTTTCCGCCTCTTCGCCGTTCCAGCAGGGCGAGGACACTTCGTATCACTCCTCGCGGCTCAATACGGTGAGCGCCTTTCCCCTTTCAGGACAAGCGCCTTTCGTTCACGCCTGGCCGGAATTCGTAAACTATTTCAACAGGATGCAGAGCTACGGCGTCGTCGAGAGCATGAAGGATTTTTATTGGGATATCCGGCCCAAGCCGGAATACGGTACAGTAGAAATCCGTGTATTCGATACGCCGCTCACCGTGGAGCGCGCCGCGTTGCTTGCCGTCTACGCCCAGTCGCTGGCGCGTTACCTGCTGCTGGAAAAGCCGCGCCCGCCGTCGCGCGATGTGTACCTGCTCTACAGCCACAACCGCTTTCAGGCATGCCGCTACGGCTGCGACGGCACGCTGGTCGACGCCTATACACAGCGCCACATCGGTATACGGGACGACGTGCTCGATACCATCAAAGTCGTCGCGCCGCATGCCCGCGATCTGGGGGCGGAAGGACCGCTGCGGCAGCTTGCGCAAGACGTGGCCGAGGGCCGCGAAGACGCGGCGTGGTTGCGCGAACAGTACCGCAACCACGGCTCGCTCAACGACGTGGCGCGCATGCAGAGCGCGCTGTGGATGGGAATGCTCACGCCCGTGTTTGATATGCCGATGGGAAACGCCTGATGAATGCTCCTGAACGCACCCGGCCGCTGAAGATCGGACTCTCGCCGCGCTTTTTGCATAAAGTGCCCGCGGAACTCGGCTTCAAGGGGAAGAAACTGCAGTATCTCGAACAGTCGATTGCGCACTGGCTGATGACTGCGGATGCGCTGGTTTTCATGCTGCCTTCGATCGAACGCGGCGGCCTGATCCGCCGCGGCAACATCCGCCTCGCCGACTACGTGACTGATCTCGACGCACTCGTACTCCAGGGCGGCGCAGATGTCAGTCCCCTTACCTATGGCGAGACGCCGGTGCGGCCGGAATGGCAGGGCGATCGCATCCGCGACATGTACGAGATCGACCTCCTGCAGGAATTCGTGTCGGCCGGCAAACCGGTGCTCGGCATCTGCCGCGGTCTGCAGTTGATCAACGTCGCTTTCGGCGGCACGCTTTATCAGGACATCGCGACCCAGCACGAAGGCGCCGCGACGCATCATCACAATCCGAATGCCTTCGACCAGCAATTCCACCGGATCGGTTTTGTGCCGGGGTCCACGCTGGCGAACCTCTATCCGGGCGTGGCGGACGCGCGGGTGAACAGCATTCACCATCAGGCGGTGAAAACGCTGGGAAAGGATCTCACCATCGAGGCCTTTTCGGTTCCCGACGAAATCATCGAAGCGATACGCTGGGAGGGCGCGAGCTACGTGCGCGGCGTGCAGTGGCATCCGGAATTCCACGATCCGTCCGACCCGCAGCTCCTCGATGGATGGCCGCTGTTGCGCGAGTTTCTGGCCGAAGCGGCGCGCCGGAGGCTCAGTGCAGCCGAAGCCCTCCCGCTGTAAAGCGATGCGGCCCTCGCGACCGGGATTCGCGGCATGACGATTTCGTTCAAGGTCGGGACCATGCGCGCGGCGGCGGCGACTCCCGGGCTGCTGCGAGCGCTCCGGCTGCTCGCATGGGCAATACTCGCCATCGTCCCGGCTGTGGTTCTATCCGGCGCGCCCTCCAAGGTCGTGCTGCTCACGCTGGACGGTGCGGTCGGGCCCGCTACTGCGGATTACGCCGTGCGCGGGATCCGCAAGGCGGCAGATCAAGGCGCGGAGTTCGTGGTGCTGCGCATGGATACGCCCGGCGGGCTCGACACTTCGATGCGGCAGATCATCAAGGAAATCCTGGCGGCACCGCTTCCCGTTGTGGCGTTTGTCGGCCCCAGCGGCGCACGGGCCGCAAGTGCAGGGACCTATATCCTCTATGCGAGCCACATCGCCGCGATGGCGCCGGGCACGAACCTCGGCGCGGCGACACCGGTGCAGATTGGCATGCCGGGCAGCGAACCGGATCAGGAGCCGCAGGACAAGCGCAGAAAAGGGGACAAGAAGGACAAGAAGGACAAGAAAAGCAAGGACGATGAGCTAAAGGACGATCCTGCGCCGCAGAGCACGCTCACGCGCAAGCAGATACATGATGCCGCCGCATATATGCGCAGCCTCGCGCAACTTCGCGGGCGAAACGCCGAGTGGGGCGAAAAAGCGGTGCGCGAGGCGGTCAGTCTGTCCGCGCAGGAAGCGAAGCGCATCGACGTGATCGAATTCGTCGCGCACGATGTGGACGATCTCCTGAAACAGTTGAACGGTCGGAAAGTCACGGTGCAGGGCGTCGCGCGCACGCTTCAGACCGAAGGCGCGACGATCACGGCCATCGCCCCCGACTGGCGCACCGAGCTGCTCGCCGTCATCACCAACCCGAGCATTGCGCTGATCCTCATGATGATCGGCGTCTACGGCCTCATCTTCGAGTTTTCGAACCCCGGGTTCGTGCTGCCGGGCGTGGTCGGCGGCATCTGTCTGCTGCTTGCGTTGTTCGCGTTTCAGCTTCTGCCGATCAACTATGCCGGACTCGGGCTTATCGTCCTGGGACTTGCCTTCATTGTGGGCGAAGCGTTTCTGCCGAGTTTCGGCGTGCTCGGCATAGGGGGCACGATTGCGCTCATCATTGGGGCGGTGATGTTGATCGAACCGGAGGCACAGGGCTACGGCGTATCGCTGCCGTTTGTCATCGCGCTGGGTGTGACGAGCGGTCTCATCGTCTTTTCGATCGTCGCGATGGCAGTCAAGGCGCGCAAACGCCAGGTGGTGAGCGGTGCCGAGCACATCATCGGTGCGCCGGGCATGGTGCTGGAAGACATGCAGGCCCAAGGATGGGCGCGGGTGCAGGGGGAGAGCTGGCGAGTGGTCAGCACCACGCCGCTCGCCCGCGGTCAGAAAGTGCGCGTGGTGGCCATCCGTGGCTTGACGCTCGACGTCCGGCCTGAAACCGAAATGAACAAAGGAGACGCAACATGATCTGGGACATCGGCGTGGGCGGCATCCTCATTCTCATCGCGATTCTTGTGCTCGCCTCGTTTCGTATTTTGCGCGAGTATGAGCGCGGCGTGGTGTTCATGCTGGGCCGGTTCTGGCGGGTGAAAGGTCCCGGGCTCATCGTCATCATCCCCGGCATCCAGCAGATGGTGCGCGTGGACCTGCGCACGATCGTCATGGATGTGCCGAGTCAGGACGTGATTTCGCGCGACAACGTGTCGGTAAAGGTCAACGCGGTGATTTATTTCCGCGTCATGGACCCGCAGCGGGCGATCATCCAGGTCGAGAGCTTTCTCGATGCGACGAGCCAGCTCGCGCAGACAACCCTGCGTGCCGTGCTCGGCAAGCATGAACT
>DATFGD010000036.1:0-7116 GCA_035249725.1 Burkholderiales bacterium | reverse complement strand
CTCGACCACGGCTCCACTGATCGCAGTAGCTTGGCGGCGGGCGACTCGATGCGGTCGTGAATTGCGTCCAGCTCCCGTAGCGTGTCCTCGGACGGCCCGTGACGCAGGACCTTCTCGCCCGCGCGGCGCAGTTCGTGGTCGATCAGGTTCTCCGCCTGCATCATCAGCACCTGAAGGTTAGCGGGCGGGCGGGTGGGTGTAACGGCCGCAATGATGACGCCGGCCAACGTTGCGTGCAGACCGCTTGCATGCAGGCAGCTCCAGAGCAGAACCCCTAGCAGCACGTACGGCAGCGGCGCGTAGACGCCCCCGCGGTTGAACGCCAACAGGAGCGCGGTGAGCGCAAGGACGGCTGCGACAAAGCGGTAGTCCAATCCGGACGAGTAGAACACCGCGACGATCGCTATCGCGACGAGATCGTCGACGATGACCGCGGCGGTGAGAAATATACGCAGTTCGACCGGCACCCGTGCGCCGAGCAGCGCGATGACCGCCACGGCAAATGCGGTGTCGGTGGTGGTGGGGATAGCCCACCCTGCGCTGAGCGGCCCGGCCGGCACGACGGCGAGATATAACGACGCGGGAAGCAGCATGCCGCCTGCTGCGGCAGCGAGCGGCAACGCGGCTGCGCGCGGCGATGCGAGGCGGCCGACCGTCAGTTCGCGTTTGATCTCCAATCCTACGACGAGGAAAAAAATCGTGAGCAGGCCGTCGTCGATCCATTCCCGCAGCGTCAGATGAAATGCCGCACTGCCCGCGCTCCAACCGATCGGCGTCTCCCATAGGGCAGTGAAGCCCGGCCCCAACGGCGAATTCGTCAACGCCACGGCAACAATGGCCATTGCGAGGAGCGCCAGTCCGGTGGAGGGCGCCCATCGTGCGAAGTCGAGCGCCGCGGTTTGCACGCGATGCGCGAGCGATCCCAGCATTGCTTCGGTCAGCGCGCTCTCGTCCCACGGCCCGTCATAGCGACGGCCGTTGATGAAGAAGGTCGGAGAAACCCGCGCGCCGCTGCGCCGGGCGCTTTCGATGTCAGCCTGCACTTTCGCCTGCGCTCGGTGCCATGCATCGACGGGCTCAGCGTCGCGCGCAGGTACGCCAAGCTGCGTCGCAACGGCGTCAAAGTCCGCTGGACCCGCGTGCGGACCGCGCTGGATCAGCGCTTCGTGGGCCTCCCAATAGCGACCAACCGTCGCGTGCGCGAATTCGGCCAGCTCTGCGGCGCGCAGTGCATGCTCATTGCCGGCTAACGGCCGGTGCCGGAATACGTAGCGCAGCCGATCGCCGAAGCGGTCGCGCAGGTTTGCGATGACGGCGTGCGCCGCGCGGCACGATGGGCAATTGAAGCTGCCGTACTCCACGAGCGTGATGTCCGCAGCCGGGTCGCCGAGCGCGTGGTCGGTACGGGCATCGACCGGAAGATCGAGTCGGTTGTGATCCGCAGTCGGCAGTTCGCTCACTTCGTACTCCGTCGGGGCGCGCGCCGCATTCTGACGCAGCCTTTTCGTTTTGTCGTCCGCGGTCATCTCGAACGGTGACGCCGGTTTGCAGAATTTGCAGGCAGCCTTCCGCTGCTGCGCTGCCCTCCCGCTGGATTACCTGGGATAAGTAGCTGCAAGCTATTGAATTGACGGCACTCGCACAAAGCGTCTGCGCGAGGCAAAACCGGCACGTATCTTGCATTGCAACATAACGGGCCCGCGGGCAGGCACGTCGTGTGGCCGGTATGTCATTTAATCAGGATACGGAAAGGAGCCTATATGCAACGCACTCAGGAAAGAGCCCAGCATGCGGTCAATCTGGCAGACATCATGGTGCAGGGCGCGGCACGCATCGTCGAGCTGCAAGCGTCCACGGCCCGTGTGCTGCTTCGCGCGCAGGGACGCAGCGCCGCCATGTTTGGTGCCCCGGACTGGACCGAGTCGCTCGGCCGTGCGGGCGCGGACCATTTATCCGAACTGTTCGTGACGGGCGCGCAACAGGCGCTCAACCTCATGCGCCACACCAATCAGACGCTGAGCCTCGTGCAGCAGCAGGTCGGGCAACTCGTGGAGCAGCAGACCGCCGAAGTGGCGCAGCAGATGCGCCAGGGCGTGGAGGAAGTGAGCCGGCGCACCGAGGAGACGCTCGGCCAGTTGCGCGAGACGACCCGGCAGGCCGCTGAAGAGTCGCAATACGCGGGCGAAGAAAGCAGCGAAGAGCAGCCGCGACGCGGAAAGCGCGGCCGGCGGCGGGGTTAAGATCGAGCGATCGGCCAACTAAGCGGCCTAGAACACATATCAAAATGACCGTCCACCCTTCGACGGGCTCAGGGTGAACGGTCGGCTCAAACAAGGTAACCGCTCGCCCTGAGTATCATCGAAGGGTGAGCGGTCATTCTGTTACGAACTCTTATTGGTCCGCCCGCGATTTTCTCTTTCCATACTTCCGACGGCGGTCGAGCTGCTGTCGTCGGCTATCGTATTGTTGCTTCAGCCCGCATGCGTGCAAGGAATCGTAATTAGAACCGTATAATCGCGCATGCACCCGGTCCGGCGCTCTGGCTCCCGCCGCAGCAGAACAAAGGTGAATTGAAGCTTGCACCGGCCTTCGCTTTCGATGCCGGTCCTGGCAGCCGTACTGGCGGGTCTCGCCATGATCGGGCCCTTCACCATCGATACCTATCTGCCATCCTTCCCGGCGATGGGGCGCGATCTCGGCGCGACACCTGCGCAGTTACAGCAGACGTTGAGCGTCTATTTCCTGACCTTCGCGATCATGACGCTGTTTCACGGCACGCTGTCCGACTCGTTCGGCCGCCGTCCCGTCATCCTCGTAAGCCTGGTCATCTATATCGCAGCTTCCATAGGCTGCGCCATGGCCTCGGACTTTGGCCAGTTGCTGTTTTTTCGCGTGCTTCAGGGAACCTCCGCCGGCGCCGGCATGGTTGTGGGGCGTGCCGTGATACGGGACAGCTTCGAAGGTCATGCGGCACAGCGCCTGATGTCGCTCGTCACGATGATCTTCGGTCTTGCGCCTGCGATTGCGCCCGTAGTGGGCGGCTGGCTGCAGTCGTGGTTTGGCTGGCAGGCCGTATTTGTGTTTCTCGCCGCATACGGACTGCTGCTGCTCGTCGTGTGCTGGGTGTATCTGCCGGAGACGCATGCGCCGAGCCTACGGCAGCCGTTCGAGATGCGGCCACTCGCGCGGACTTACTTCAAGCTCGGCAGCAGCCGGCCGCTGCTGCTCCTCTGTGTCGGCGTCGGGCTCAACTTCGCCGGATTTTTCATCTACATCGTTTCGGCGCCGGCCTTCGTTTACGATCTGCTCGGTCTCGACGAGAAGCAGTTCGCGTGGCTCTTCCTGCCGGGCATCATCGGCGTCATGCTTGGCGCGTACCTCTCCGGACGGGCGGCCGGCACGCTCACATCTCAGCGCACCATCGGCATCGCCTACACGATCATGTTCTGCGCTGGCGCCTTCAACGTGACCTACAGCGGTTTTGCGGCGCCCGCGCTGCCGTGGTCGGTGTTGCCGATCATGATCTACACCGTCGGCATGGCGCTCGCGATGCCGAGCATGACGCTGCTCGCGCTCGAGCTCTTTCCGCGCAACCGCGGCGGAACCTCATCGTTGCAGGGGTTCATACACAGTTTTCTGTCCAGTGTGAGTGCAGGCGTGCTGTCGCCGCTGGTGTCGCACTCGGACCTCACGCTCGCGTTTGCGATGATCGGACTGTCGACGCTCGGGTGCGTGTCGTGGATCATGTATCTCCGCCTGCAACCCAAAGCCGTGGTCAATACACGAATGGGATAGCCTGGCTGCCTGAGCCGCGCGCGGTAACTTGGGGCGGCGGCACGGACGGCGACCGGCCGACCGAGCGGGGCCCGTGAATCGCGCGTGATAAACTTCACGCCTTTTGCAAGCATGGCGCGCAGCTTGCCGCCGTCTGAAAGTCCATGAACGCCCGCATTGCCCGACTCGATACGCTGCTCCGCGAACGGATCCTCATCCTCGACGGCGCGATGGGCACCATGATACAGGGCTACCAGCTTACGGAAGCCGACTATCGCGGCGAACGTTTCGGCGATTTTGCCCACGATCTGAAGGGCAATAACGATCTGCTCACACTGACGCAGCCGCACATCATCGGTGAAATACACGCGCAGTATCTCGGAGCGGGCGCGGACGTCATCGAGACCAACACTTTCAATTCGACTGCCATCGCCCAGGCGGACTATCACCTCGAACATCTGGTGTACGAACTGAATTTCGAGGCTGCGAAACTCGCGCGCGGTGCGGCAGACGCGTATGAAGCGAAAGATGGCGGGTCCCCGCGCTATGTCGCCGGCGCACTGGGGCCGACCAATCGCACCGCATCCATCTCCCCGGACGTCAACGATCCGGGATTCCGCAACGTGGGGTTCGATGAACTGGTCGCCGCCTACAGCGAGGCCGCGGGCGGGCTGATCGATGGCGGCGTGGACCTGCTGTTGCTCGAAACGATATTCGACACGCTGAACGCCAAGGCGGCGCTCTTTGCGATCGACCAGATTTTCGACGCGCGCGGGATCCGGCTGCCGCTCATGATTTCGGGGACGATCACGGATGCATCGGGCCGCACGCTGTCCGGGCAGACGCCCGAAGCGTTCTGGAATTCGATGCGGCACGCGCGCCCGTTCTCGGTCGGGCTCAACTGCGCGCTCGGCGCCAAGCTCATGCGCCCGTACATCGAGGAAATCGCGCAGGTCGCGGACACCTACGTGTGTGCCTATCCCAATGCGGGTTTGCCCAACCCGCTTGCTGCGACGGGGTACGACGAGACGCTCGAGCAGACGGCCGCGTTTCTGCGCGATTTTGCGGATGCCGGCTTCATCAACATCGCCGGCGGCTGCTGCGGCACGACGCCCGACCATATCCGGGCCATCGCCGAGGCGCTGCGCGGCGCGGCCCCGCGCAAGATCCCTGAGGTGGAGCGCAAGACCCGGCTCTCGGGACTCGAGCCGCTCAACATCGGCGACGATACGCTCTTCGTCAATATCGGCGAGCGCACCAACGTTACGGGGTCGAAGGCCTTCGCGCGCCTCATTCTCGCCGGCGATTATCCCGCCGCGCTGTCGGTCGCGCGCCAGCAGGTGGAAAACGGCGCGCAGATCATCGACGTCAATATGGACGAGGCGATGCTCGATTCGAAGAAGGCGATGACGACCTTCCTCAATCTCATCGCCGCGGAGCCGGACATCTCACGCGTGCCGGTGATGATCGATTCGTCGAAATGGGAAGTGATCGAAGCGGGATTGAAATGCATGCAGGGCAAGTGCATCGTCAATTCGATCAGCCTCAAGGAAGGCAAGGACGAGTTCGTCAAGCACGCCAAGCTGGCCCGCCGCTATGGCGCAGCGGCAGTCGTCATGTGCTTCGACGAGCAAGGGCAGGCCGACACGCTCGAGCGGCGCGTGGAGATTGCAAAGCGCTGCTATCACATCCTGGTCGACGAGCTGGACTTTCCGCCTGAGGACGTCATCCTCGATCCCAACATCTTCGCCATCGCCACCGGCATCGAAGAGCACGCGAACTACGGCAAGGATTTCATCGAGGCGACGCGCATCGTCCGTCACACGCTGCCCTACGCGAAAGTGAGTGGCGGACTGTCGAACATCTCGTTTTCGTTCCGCGGCAACGATCCGGTGCGGGAAGCGATCCATACCGCCTTCCTCTATCACGCGATCAAGGCCGGTCTGACGATGGCGATCGTGAACGCCGGACAGCTCGGCGTGTATGAGGAAATCCCGAAAGAGCTGCTCGAACGCGTGGAGGACATCATCTTCAACCGCCGGCCCGATGCCGCCGAACGCATGGTTACGTTCGCCGAAACGGTGAAAGGGAAGGGCAAGGCGGAAGTGGAAGATCTCGCCTGGCGCAAAGGTCCGGTCGAGGCGCGCCTGAGTCACGCGCTGGTAAAAGGCATTGCCGACTGGGTCGTCGAGGATACCGAGGAAGCGCGGCTCAAGTATGAGCGTCCGATCCAGGTGATCGAGGGCCCGCTGATGGACGGCATGAACATCGTCGGCGATCTTTTCGGCTCCGGCAAGATGTTCCTGCCCCAGGTGGTGAAGAGCGCGCGCGTGATGAAGCAGGCGGTGGCGCACCTCGTGCCGTACATCGAGGCGGAGAAGGCGCGATTGGGCGATGTGCGCCCCAAGGGCAAGATCGTGGTCGCCACGGTGAAGGGCGACGTCCACGACATCGGCAAGAACATCGTGGCGGTCGTGCTCCAGTGCAACAACTACGAAGTGATCAACCTCGGTGTGATGGTGCCGTGGAAGAAGATCGCGGAAGTCGCGCGGGATGAGAAGTGCGACATCATCGGCCTTTCCGGCCTCATCACGCCCTCGCTCGAAGAGATGGCACACAACGCGCGAGAGATGGAGCGTGAAGGTTTCGACATCCCGCTGCTCATCGGGGGGGCGACCACCTCCCGCGTGCACACCGCGGTCAAAATTGCGCCGCATTATCACGGACCCGTGGTGTGGGTGCCCGACGCCTCCCGCAGCGTCTCGGTATGCAGCAACCTGCTTTCGGACGAGTTGCGCGGCGGTTATCTCAAGGACGTCAAGAGCGAATACGAGCGCGTGCGCCGGCAACACCAGGACAAGAAAGGGCCGGAGCTCATTCCGCTCGACAAGGCGCGCGCCAACGCGCTCCGGACGGACTGGACGGAATACGTGCCGCCGGCGCCGGAGCAGTCCGGCATCAAGGTGCTCAAGAACTACGATCTTGCCGAAATCGCGCAGTACATCGACTGGGCGCCGTTTTTCCAGACCTGGGAGCTGTCCGGCCCGTACCCCGCGATCCTGGACGATGCGGTCGTCGGCGAGGCGGCGCGCAACGTGCTCGCCGAAGGCAAGGCCATGCTGAAGAAGATCGTCGAGGGGCGCTGGCTCACTGCGAACGCGCTGTTCGGTCTGTTTCCGGCTGCCGCGGTGGACGACGATATCGAAATCTATGCGGACGAAGCGCGCGAGCGCGTGTTGATGACGTGGCACAATTTGCGCCAGCAGAATGTGAAACCGGCCGGGCGGCCGAATTACTGCCTTGCCGATTTCATCGCGCCGCGCGGCACGGGCGTGAAGGACT
>DATFGD010000035.1:0-8029 GCA_035249725.1 Burkholderiales bacterium | reverse complement strand
GTGCTGCAGCAGCTCGGAATTTGAGCGATGCAACCGCCGCATAACGGTAACGCCGTACTGGACGTCGAGGCCGTCGTAACGCGCTTCGGGCGTCAGGTGATACACGACGGCGTGAGCTTCACCATCGGGCGCGGCGAGGTGGTGGCGCTGATCGGCGGCAGCGGCACCGGAAAATCCGTGCTGGTGAAGGAAATGATCGGGCTGCTGAAGCCCGCGGCCGGCACGATACGCTTGCTCGACACCGACGTGTGGCGCAGCGACCCGCAGACGCTCAACACGTTGCGCCGGCGCTTCGGCATGCTGTTTCAGGATGGGGCGCTTTTTTCTTCGCTCACGGTGGCGGAGAACATTGCCGTGCCTTTTCGCGAACACACCGATCTGCCGGCGGAGTTCATTCCGCCGCTGGTCGGGTTCAAGCTTGCGCTCGTGGGGCTCGGCCCGGAGACCGGCGCCAAGATGCCGGCCGAACTCTCGGGCGGGATGCGCAAACGCGTGGCGCTCGCCCGTGCGCTCGCGCTGGAGCCGGAGGTCCTGTTTCTCGACGAACCGACCTCGGGGCTGGACCCGATCAGCGCGCGCGATTTCGACCGCATGGTGCGCGTACTGAGCGACAGCCTCGGCCTCACAGTGTTCATCGTGACGCACGACCTCGACACGCTGCTTTCGATCATCGATCGCGTTATCGTGCTGTCGGCCGGCAGAGTGATTGCCGACGACCGCGTGAACGCGGTAATGCAACTGGACGATCCCTGGATCAGAGACTATTTTTCCGCGCGGGCCGTCTCCGCGCAGGAGACGCGCTGATGGAGCCGGAAGCAAAGTACACCCTGGTTGGAACGGCGGTCGTGGTGCTGATTGCGCTGCTCGTCGGGGCGCTGGTGTGGCTCAAGGGCACCGAAGGGCAACGCGACGATATTCCGTTCAAGATCTACTTTTCGCGCCACTCGCTGGAGGGATTGCAGATCCGCAGCGACGTGAAGATGCAGGGCATACGCGTGGGCTCGGTCACGGGCTTCCGCATATCGCCGCGCCGTCCCGGCTCGGTGGAGGTACTGATCCGCGTCGATGGAACGACGCCGGTTCGACAGAGTACTCACGCGACCGTGGAGCGGCATCTCCTGACCGGTATAGCGAGCATCCTGCTCGTCAATTCGACCGAGGAGAGTCCGCGGCTTACCGAGACGCCGCCGAATGAACCCTATCCCGTCATCGCGGAAGGGGAGTCCGAATACAAGCTGACGGAATCCGCCGCGTACATGGCGCAGCGCGCCGATGAAACGATGCAGCGGATCAACCGGCTCCTGTCGGATGAAAACCAGGAGGCGCTGAGTAAGATTCTCGTTAATCTCGAGCGCATCTCCGCCAACGCCGATCGCACCATGGCCCGGCTCGACGGTACGCTGACGACGGTGGGCCGGGCGGCCGACGAAGTGCGCCGGATGAGCGCCGCGATTTCCGCCGACGCGAAGCAGCTCGCTGCGCGTTACGACACGCTGGGGGATACGTCCACCACCGCGGTGCGCGAAGTGTCGACCGCGATTCGCGACATGAGCGCCGATGTCGCCCGGCTCACGAACCGCGTGGATGCGCTGGTCGCGGACGGCAGCGTCGAGCTGCGGCTGACCGCGCAGCAATTGCGCGCCACGGCCGATTCCCTCGGCACGGTCGCGCGGCGGTTCAGCGATCCCGGCCGCGCGCTCTTCGGCCCGAGCAAGGCCGAGGCCGGCCCTGGCGAGGCGGGGCGGTGAGCATGGCGACTCGGGTGTTGACGGCCGGCGCCTTCGCTGCCCTGTTGGCCGGCTGCCTTTCCTTCGGACAACAGGAGCCGCAGCGCTATTACGTGCTCGAGCCGGACGGCAAAGCGCGACCGAACCGCCCGGCCAACCCGCGTGCTACGACACTGCTCGTTGCGCCGACCAGCGCTTCAGCGTTTTACGAGACCGCGGAGATCGCCTACAGCCGCGCACCGGGCGAGCGCGCGTATTACCAGTTGAGCAGCTGGACCGAGCACCCGAGCCGGCGCATCACCGGAATGCTCATTGCGCGCCTGGAAGGTGCGGGATCTTTCGAAACGATCGCCTATGCCGCGAGTGGCGTGCAGGGCGACCTCGTGTTGAACACGCATCTTACGGCGTTCTATCACGATGCGACGACCCCGCCGGGGCGGGTCCACGTCGCGCTCACCGCCGAACTGATCGATCCTCAGAAGCGCGCGCTGGTGGCGCGACGATCGTTCGAGCAGTCGGCGCCGGCGGCGACGTACGACGCGGCGGGCGCGGTGGGTGCGTTCAACCGCGCAACGGCGGCCATTCTCGACGATATCGCAGCGTGGATAGAGGCGACGGCGCCGCGCTGAGCATCTGCGCGGCTTGTTGCGCGCGTGCGGCTTCCCTTATCCTTGCGCTCCTTGCACAACACAAAAGGACCGTTAAATGAAATTGCTGGAAGGAAAGAGCGTCGCGATGACGGGCGGTGGCGGGGGACTCGGGCGTTGTTATGGCGTCGCCATGGCAAAAGCCGGGGCAGCGATCGCGGTGTGCGACATCGATCTCGAAGCCGCGCGTGCGACGGCGGACGCGATCCGGGAGGCGGGTGGTCGTGCAGTCGCCGTGCAGGCCGATGTCACGAAGGCATCGGCCTTTGAAGAGCTGTTCGACCGCACCGAAGCGGAATTCGGGCCGCTCGACGTGCTCCTCAATATCGCGGGAATTTTTCCGCGCGTTTCGCTGGTTGAAATGTCGGAAGAAACCTGGGACTCGGTGATCGCGATCAATCTGAGAAGCGTTTTCCTCGGCTCGCGCGCAGCGATCAGGCGCATGCTGCCGCGCAAACGCGGCGTGGTGGTGAGCACGGCATCGGGCACCGGCATCCGCGGGCAGCCCAAGGGATCGGCGTATTCGGCTTCCAAAGCCGCGATTATCGGTTTCACGCGCGCCGTGTCACTGGAACTGAAGGACACCGGCGTGCGCATCAACTGTTTCGGTCCCGGCGCGACCGACACGCCGTTGTGGCGGGTCGGAAAAACGGAAGAGGAGGTGAAGCGTTTGCTTGCCGCCGGATACGTCTACCAGCCGGACGATTTTTCCAACGTCGTGGTTTTTCTCGCCAGCGACCTCTCGTGGCCGCTCAACGGCGAATTCATCAGCCGCGATCTGCACCGCTAGTCCGTCATTCCGGTGAAAACCGGAATCCAGTGCAGCATCTGGCGTATGGACTTCGGCTATCTGGACACCGGCTTTCGCCGGTGTGACGAGTCTTGCTAGTGGACGATGTAGCCGCCGTCCATCACGAGCGCATGCCCGGCGACGTAGCCTGCATCGTTCGATACCAGGAACGCCACCACGCCGGCGACTTCTTCGACGGTTCCGAAGCGTCCGATCGGAACATCGCGCGCGCGTTGCGCCAGCTCTCCGGGATTGCGGCCGGCCAGAAAACCTTCCGTCGAAACCGGGCCGGGACATATCGCGTTGACCCGTATGCCTTCCGCGGCGAGCTCGAGCGCCATCGAGCGCGTGAGCTGGATCAAACCCGCTTTCGTGAGGTTGTAAACGGCGCCGTAGCGCGACGCGACGATCCCGAGCTGACTTGCCATATGTATGATGCATCCGCCGCCCTGCGCGCGCATGATCGGCACCACCGTCTGGCTTGCAAAGAACGGCGCGCGGAGATTCACGGCAACGAGACGATCGAATTCCTCGTGCGTAAACTCGCCGAACGGCTTGCGCGCGCGCAGCCCCGCATTGTTGACGAGTATGTCGATGCGGCGCATGCGCTGATGGGCCGCCGCGACCATCGCTTCGGCTTCACCATCGCGGGTGAGATCGTGCACGCCCCACGCGGCATCCGGAGCGCCGCGTGCACGGCACACCGCGGCGGTGTCCTCGAGTTCCGGCGGCGTGCCATCCGCGGCGAGGTAAATCGATGCACCTTCGGACGCGAGCCGCAGCGCGACCGCGCGGCCGATGCCGCGCGATGCGCCCGTGATCAGCGCAGCCTTGCCGCTCAACTGTCCCATCGGGAATGCTTCACTCCAACTTCAGGCCCGCGGCGCGCACGACCGCGCCCCAGCTCTTCACTTCGTCGGCGACGTGCTGCTTGAACTGCGCCGGCGTGTAGGGCGCCGGCTCGGCCGCATTCTGCGCCAGCAGCGCCTTCATGCGCGGTTGCTGTACCGCCTTCATCGCTTCAGCGTGGAGGCGCTCGATGATGGGCTTCGGCGTGCCGGCGGGTGCGAAGAAGCCTGTATTGCAGCCCATCTCGAATTTTGGAAGCACTTCTGCTACTGCAGGCGCATCGGGGAACACCTTGGTGCGCTGCGGCGAGGTGACGCCGAGCAGCGTCAGTCTGCCTGCCTTGATATGGGGGATGGCGGCGGCAATACACGCGAAGTACATGCCGGCTTCGCCGGTAACCAGCGCAGCGGTGGCCGGGCTGCCGCCCTTGTAGGGCACATGCAGCGGGCTGAGCCCCGTTTCCCGTGAGAAACGCTCAGACGTAAGGTGAGTGATCGAGCCCGGTCCCGATGACGCGAACGAAAAGTCCTTACCTTTCGGCTTCGCATACTCGATCAACTGCTGTATCGATTTGATCCCGAGCTTGGGATTTACCACGAGTACCAGCGGCGAGCGCGACGGCAGCGCGATCGGTTCGAGGGCTTTCAGCGGGTCGTAGGGAAGATTCGGCCGCAAGGTGGCACTGATCGCGAGGCTCGGGACGTCGGTCATGAGGAGCGTGTAGCCGTCGGGATTCGCCTGCGCGCCGATGCCCACGCCCAGCGTACCGGCGGCACCCGGGCGATTGTCCGGAATGACCTGCTGTCCGAGCGATTCGGTCAGTGCCGCGCCCAGGCCGCGTGAAATGACATCGGTGATTCCACCGGGTGGCCAGGGGATGATCAGGCGGACAGGTCTTGTTGGATATTGCTGAGCCTGGACCGGAATCGGCAGGGCGGGCCAGATCGCGGCAAGCAGCAAGGCAGCAGCGCGGACGAGCTTCATCATCTTCCTCCTCGATTTGTTTGAAAACATGCCTTTGAAAGAGGAGACCGATCCCTGCGCGGAGCCTGGTCCCCTGTAGCGGGGTATTTACTGCCTTCCCGAAGGTCGTGTCAACAAAGTGAGCGGGTTACCACAGCGACTTCAAGCGGCCGCCGTCGAGATTGAGCGAGACGCCGGTAATGTAACTCGCGCGCTCGGAACAGAGGAACACGATGGCGTTCGCGAGTTCCTCGGGTCGCCCGAAGCGATTCAACGAATTCCTGCGCGCCGCAAGCCGCCGCGCCTCTTCCTCGCTCTTTGCGCCGAGTTCCGCGGCGAGTCCTTGCGCGTTGCGCCGCCATAGATTGGTATCGACCCATCCGGGGCACACCGCGTTCACGAGGATATTGTCTTCACCGAATTCCGCCGAAAGCGACTTGGTGACATTGAGCAGCGCGCTGTTGGTGATGCCGCTGCCGAACATGTACGGATCCGGTTCCTTGCCTGCGCCGCCGATCAGATTCACGATCCGTCCCCAGCGCTGCGCCTTCATGATCGGATGCACCAGGCGGATGGCGCGCATAAAACCGAACAGCTTGGTATCGAGCTGTTCCTTCAGGCCCGCGTCGGTCATGACGTCGAAGCGGCCGGAATACATCTGTCCCGCATTGTTGACGAGTATGTCGAGACGGCCGAACTGCTTCTTTGCACTCTCGACGAGCCGCGCAATATCGTCCGGTTTCGTCATGTCGGCGGTGACGGCGAGGATCTCACCGCCCGTTGCTTTCACCAGTTCCTCGCGTGTGCGCTCCAGCGTTTCCGTGTTGCGCCCGCAAAGAGTGACGCGCACGCCCTCTTCGAGAAACTGGCGCGCGGTCTCGCGGCCGATACCGCGGCTGCCGCCGGTGACGATGGCGCTTCTTCCCTTGATTCCCAGATCCATTGTTTTTTCCTGCCGTAATAGCGAAGTGAAAAGAGCCGCAGTCATAATGGCGGCTCCGACGGGAGTTGCCGTCGCATTGTAAATCAACACGGCGTGTCCGGCGGGCTTGCGGGCGGCGCCTGGCGGGAGGATGCGATGAAGATCGGATTTATCGGATTGGGGCAGATGGGCCGGGGCATGGCTGCCCGGCTGCTCGACTGCGGATACCAGGTAAACGTGTGGAACCGGACGAGCGCGGTCGCGGAGACTCTTCGCGAGTGCGGCGCGCGCGTGGCCGAGCGACCGCAGGATTTATTCGATGCGGATGTCGTCATCACCATGCTCGCGGACGACACTGCCGTCGAAGCGGTATGGGTTGCGCCAGGGTTGGTGCCCCAGGTTCCGGCGGCAACGATCCATCTCAACATGGCATCGGTGAGCCTGGGCGTGAGCCGCGAGCTTGCCGAATTGCACCGTGCGTCGGGCTCGCCGTACGTGGCGGCGCCGGTGTTCGGCCGTCCGCCGTCCGCGGCGACCGGTCAGCTCGACATCGTGGCCGCGGGTGCCGACGCGGCGATGAAGCGCTGCACGCCGCTCTTCGAAGCGCTGGGCCGGCGCTGGTTCGGCGTCGGAACCGAGCCGCACTGCGCCAACGTCGTCAAGATCGCGCGCAACTTCCTGTTGGGCGCCATCATCGAAAGCCTCGGTGAAGCGTTCGCGCTGGTCGCAAAATCGGGCGTCGATCCTGCCGCATTTCTCGACATCATTACCAGCACTTCGATGAACGCGCCGGCGTACAAAAACTACGGGCGGCTCATTCTGGAAAAGCCGGAGCAGCCGACCTTTACGCTGAAACTCGGTCTGAAGGACGTCGAGCTGGCGCTCGCAGCGGCTGAAGAAACGCGCGTTCCCATGCCGCTCGCCGAATTGCTGCGCCGTCAACACCTCGCGGCGGTCGAACGCGGTTACGGAGAAAAGGAGTGGGCGTCGCTCGGCAACTACATCGCCGAATGCGCCGGACTTTAAAGCGTATGCGTTGCTGTGCGTTCCGTTTGTCATGCGCTTCGCCAGCTTTACGTTAGAATGCGCACCACCCGGCGCGACGCGCCACTCTCCTTTATCGAAGGAGGGAACGACGATTTTTCCAACACTCAGGAGTTCGACATGAGGATTCGAAACACGCTGGCGTACATGGTGGTCGCTGCAGGCGCTTTGGCTTCCGGGCTGGCGGCCGCACAGCAGGCGTATCCGACCAAGCCGGTGCGATTCATCATCACTTACCCGCCGGGCGGGAGTTCCGAGGTGATGGGGCGCATCATCGGCAAGCAATTGACGGAGTACTGGGGCCAGCTGGTGATCATCGAGACGCGGCCCGGCGCCGATGGCGCGATCGGTATGGAATACGCCGCGAAACAGCCGGCCGACGGCTACACCTTCGTGCTGGGCAATTTCGGGCCGGTGGTCGCGAAGCCGCTGCTCGCCAATGTCGCCTACGACTCGAAGCGCGATTTCACGCCGGTTTCGCGCATCACCATGGCGGCCAATATCCTGGTGGTTCCTGCGACGATGCCGGTGAAAAACGTGAAGCAGCTCGTCGCGCTGGCGAAGGCGCGACCCGGCGAGCTGACCTATGCGACCAGCGGCCCCGGCAGCATGTCGCATTTCTCGGGCGAGATGTTCAAGAAGCTGGCGGGCGTCAACATGATCACCGTGAACTACAAAGGGAACGCGCAGGCCATCTCCGAGCTTATGGGCGGGCAGATCACGACCATGTTTTCCGACGCGCTGCCCGCCGTGCAGGCGCTGAAGACGGGTAAGGTGCGCGGGCTCGCGGTGACCAGCGAAAAGCGCTGGCCGCACACGCCCGAACTGCCGACGCTTGCGGAGGAAGGCATCAAGGGTTTTGCGGCAGTTAACTGGTGGGGCATTCTGTTCCCGACCGGCGTGCCGCGCCCCATTATCGAGAAGGTTTCCGGCGACCTGCAGAAAGCGCTCGCGACGCCTGGTGTCAAATCCGCGCTCGCCAATCTCGGCGTCGAAGCCATTTCGAGCACGCCCGAGCAGTTCGGCGCCTTCATGGCCTCCGAAACCGAGCGCTGGGGCAAGCTCATCCGGGAAGCGAAGCTCGAAA
>DATFGD010000034.1:0-6451 GCA_035249725.1 Burkholderiales bacterium | reverse complement strand
TTCGTATCGGTGAACGACCTCAACGTGGGACGCAACCCGGAAGAAGTCCTGCGCGTGCTCGATGCGCTGCAGACCGACGAGCTGTGTCCGTGCAATTGGCAGAAGGGGGATGAATTCCTGAAAGCGGCCTAACGGCCTCTTCGAGGACCCAAAACACGTCTCTCCCGTGCTTTCCTTATCCGGACAAGTGCGGGAGAGCGCTACTTGAAGGATACAAAAATGTCGATACAGAATCTCAAGGACCGCCTGCCGGAGTACGCGCGCGACCTCAAGCTCAACTTAGGGTCGCTGTCTGCCGAGCCGGTACTGAATGACGAGCAGAAGGCCGGCGTATTCATCGCTTCAGCGATCGCCGCCCGCAATCTTGACGTGATCGAGGCGATAGTCGCCGAGTTTTCACCACGGGTGTCGCCGCAGATCGTCAATGCGGCGAAAGCCGCAGCAGCCATCATGGCGATGAACAACGTGTACTACCGCTTCACACACCTCGTCGAAAAGGACGAATACCAGAGGCTTCCGGCACGGCTGCGCATGAACGTGATGGTCAATCCGGGAACCGCGAAGGAAAACTTCGAGCTGTGGTCGCTCGCCGTTTCGGCGATCAACGGCTGCGGCAAGTGCGTCATCGCGCACGAAAAGGTGCTACGCGAGGCGGGGATGAGCGCGGAGCAGGTCCAGGCTGCCGCCCGCATTGCAGCCGTCGTACACGCGATCGCCGTCACTCTGGAAACCGACGCAGCGATGGCGCAAGCACCGGTCGCCGCAGCAGCGTAATTCAGTCCAGAGCGACCGGTTTCCCCCACCCGCCTTCGAAGAAGCGCTCGGTGACGGGCTTGCGCGCGCGCGGGCGCAATTCCTTGGCCTTGGTTTCCTCATCGAGGATGTCCGGCTCGGCCTGGTAGCCCAGCGCGATCATGGCCATGGGCGTGTATTCCGCCGGGATGGCGAAAGCGGCCCGAGCCTTCTCCGCGTCGTATCCGCCCATCTGGTGGATGATGAGACCGAGCGCCACTGCCTGCAACGCCATCGAAACGCTCGCCGCACCGGTATCGTGCTGGGTCCAGCGGTTCGGCTTGCCGGTCGCCCCAAAAATGCTGCCTGCGCACGAGAGCATGAGCAGCGGTACGTTCTGCACCCACTTCTTGTTGCTGTCGGAGAGGCAGTCGAAGGCCTTCTGCCAGCCCTCGGGGTCGCGCGTACGGTCCCATACCAGGTAACGCCACGGCTCGTCCCCATTGCATGACGGCGCCCAGCGTCCCGCCTCCAATACGGTCACGAGTTGCTTGCGCGTAACAGGGCGGTTCGCGTCAAACGCTCGCGGACTCCAGCGGCGCGCGAGCAGGTCGTGAATCGGAACGCTGGTGATGGCCTTTCTTTCCTCCATGCTCAAACTCCCTCGAAAATTCGTTGGTTCGCGAAGTCAGCTTAACCGCTGCGCCGGCGCATGCGAAGGTGGAGCACCGGCGCCGGCGGACGCGATCGCATCATCGTCGATGTGCAGGCGCTCGCCCATGATATACGTGTACGCGACCGGGATCACAAACAGCGTAAACAGCGTGCCGACGGTCATCCCGCCGATGATCACCCAGCCGATTGCCGAGCGCGACTCGGCGCCTGCGCCCGCCGCGACCGCGAGCGGGACCGAACCCAGTACCGTCGCAGCCGAGGTCATCAGAATTGGTCGCAGCCGCAGCGCGGAAGCCTGGATCACCGCCTCGAGCTTGTCCATTCCGCGGTCCCGCAATTGGTTGGTGAATTCGACGATCAGAATCCCGTTCTTGGTAATGAGGCCGATCAACATCACGAGCCCGATCTGGCTGTACACGTTGAGCGTGATGCCCTTCAAGTTCATGGCAAGGAGCGCGCCGGTTACCGCGAGCGGCACCGTCAACATGATGACGAGCGGACCGCGAAAGCTTTCGAACTGCGCCGCCAGCACAAGATAAATGAAGGCGAGCGCCAGAATAAAAACGAAATAGAGCTGCTGCCCCGACTCGCGAAATTCCCGTGACTGGCCGTCGAGCGAGGTCTGATATTCGGGCGTAAGCACTTCGGCAGCGGCGCGCTCCATGTAGTCGAGCGCTTCCGAAAGACTGTAGCCGGGCGTCACGTTGGCCGAAACGATCGCCGCCCGCAGGCGATTGAAGTGGTTGAGTTCCTTCGCCGCAACCGTCTCGTGCACCGTCACGAGATTGGAGAGCTGGGTGATGCGCCCATTGGCGCCGCGCACGTAAATCGACGTGAGATCGGTGGGCTGGCGCCGGTCCTTGTCCTCGAGTTTCACGATCACGTCGTATTGCTTGCCTTCGCGTTTGAAGCGCGTCACCTGGCGGCCGCCCAGCAGTGTCTCGAGCGTGCGCCCGATCGCCTCCACCTGGATGCCGAGATTCGCCGCCTTCTCGCGGTTGATGTCGATCGTGAGCTGCGGCTTGTTGAGCTTGAGATCGCTGTCGACGTTGACGAGCCCCGGAAAAGCGCGCGCCTTGGCAACCAGCGCCTCCACTTTGCGATCGAGGTCCGCGTAGGAATTGCCCTGCACCACGAACTGCACCGGCGGATTGCGGAAGCTCTGGCCAAGCGAGGGCGGGTTGACGGGAAAGGCCAGCACGCCCGGCATGGTCTCGAACATTTTCGGCGCAAGCGAAGCCGTGATCTCCTGTGACTTGCGTGTGCGCTCCTCCCAATCCTTGAAGCGCACGAACGAAAGCGCAAAGTTGACGGGGCTGGGTCGGTCGAGGCCCGGGGCGACGACCACGAAGTACGAGGTGATCTCCGGCACTTCGCTGTACATCTGCTCCCACATGCGCGCATAGTTGTCGGTGTAATCGACCGTCGCGCCTTCCGGAGCGGACATCACGCCGATGAAGAAACCGCGATCCTCGAGCGGCGACAGTTCGGACTTGAGAAGCGTAAACAGCACGCCCCCGCCCATCGCAACCGCAACGAACGCGGCGATCACGGCCACACGGTGATGCAGGCACGCGCCGAGCGCGCGGCGATACCCGGACGACATGCCCTGAAAGAAACGCTCCAGCGCGTTGTATATGGGGTGGTGCGAACTGTGGTGGCGCAAGATCTTCGAGCACATCATCGGCGTCAGCGTGAGCGCCACGCATCCGGAGACGACGACCGCTGCGGCAACCGTCAGGGCGAATTCCATGAAAAGCCGCCCCGTATTGCCGGTGGAGAACGCGAGCGGCGCGAACACCGACGCGAGCGTGACCGTCATCGCGACGACGGCAAACGCGATCTCGCGGCTGCCCTGGAACGCCGCCTTGCGCGGCGGCATGCCTTCCTCGATGTGGCGGTGGATGTTCTCCAGCACCACGATCGCATCGTCCACCACGAGCCCGATCGCGAGCACGATCCCGAGCAGCGTCAGCACGTTGATCGAGAACCCCATCAGCCAGACGAGAAAGAAGGCGCCGATCAGCGACACCGGTATGGTCACGAACGGTATCAGCGTTGCGCGCACCGAGCGCAGGAAGAAGTAGATGACGAGCACGACGAGGAGCAGCGCCTCGGCCATCACCTCGTACACCGCCTCGATGGACTTCTCGATGAAGACGGACGTATCGAAGGCGATGCCCACTTCCATGCCGTGCGGCAACGCCGCGGCAATTTTCGGCAGCTCCGCTTTGACCGCCTGCGCCACCGACAGCGTATTCGCCGTCGACTGCTTGACGATGCCCATCCCCACCGCGGGATTGCCGTTCACGCGCACGATGTTGCGCTCGTCCTGGGGCCCGAGCTCCGCGCGTCCCACGTCGGAGAGCCGCACCGGGTAGCCGTTCACCTCGCGCACGATCAGCCGGTTGAACTGCTCCGGCGTGCGAAGATCGGTCTCCGACAGGACGGTGAACTCGCGCTGGCGGCTCTCGATGCGGCCGGAAGGCACTTCGACGTTCTGCCGCCGGAGCGCCTCCTCGACGTCCTGCGGCGTAAGCGCGTACGCGGCGAGCCGCTCGCGATCGAGCCAGATGCGCATGGCGTAGCGCCGCTCGCCGCCGATGATGACGGAGGCGACACCGGGCAGCGTCTTCAGCCGGTCGGCGATATAGCGGTCCGCATAGTCCGAAATCTCGAGCGCGTTGTGCTGCCCGGAGTTGAGGCGCAGCCACATGATCGCCTGCGCGTCCGCTTCCACTTTCGCGATGATGGGCTCGTCCACTTCGTCCGGCAGGCGCCCCCGCACCCGCGACACGCGGTCGCGCACGTCGTTGGCAGCGGCATCGGGATCGCGGTCCGACAGGAATTCGACAGTGATCTGGCTCGTTTCCTCGCGGCTCACGGACTTGAGCGTCTTCACGCCCTCGATGCCGGAGATGCTGTCTTCGAGCACCTGCGTGACCTGGCTCTCGATTACCTGCGCGCTCGCACCCTGATAGACCGTGCGCACCGAGACGACCGGCGTGTCGATCTTGGGATATTCGCGCACCGTGAGGCGCAGGAACGAAATCACGCCGACCAGGATGATGAGCAAGCTCATCACCGTCGCAAGCACGGGACGCTTTATCGACAGCTCAGGTAAAAACATCTACTTCACGTCTACGGATTTCGGTGCTGCTGCGGTAGCCGCGGGAGGCTTTTCGGCGATCACGGTGACGGGACTGCCGTCCTGCAAACGCAGTTGCCCGTCCACGACGATCGTCTCTCCGGGAGTCAGGCCGCGCACGATCTCGACTTGACCCGGACGGCGCAGGCCGGTTTCGACTTTGGTCAGAACGGCCTTGCCCTCCACCAGACGAAAGACGAAGCGCTCCTGGCCGCGCGGCACCAGCGCCTGTTCCGGCACCAGCACCGCTTTCTCGCGTGTGTCGAGCACGAGTGTTACGCGCGCAAACATGCCGGGCTTGAGCCGCACACCGGGGTTCGGAACGCGCGCGCGCAGCAGCACGGTGCGCGTCTGCTCGTCCACCGAGGGTTCGATGGCGTAGATCGCGCCGCGGAACGACTCGCCCGCGAACGCGTCCACGCCGACCTGCGCTTCCTGGTTTGCCCGGATGCGCCCCAGGAAAAGCTCCGGCACACGGAAATCGAGCTTGAGCGTCCCGATGCCTTCGAGCCGCGCGATATCCTGTCCCGCTTTCACGTAGGCGCCCGGACTCACCTGCCGCAACCCGGCCACGCCTTCGAACGGCGCCTTGATCGTCATCTTGTCGAGCTTGGCCTGGCTTTCGGCGCGCCGTGCGAGCGACTGGTTGAGATTTTCCCGCGCCACATCGAGCGCTTCCGCGCTGATGAAATTTTTCGCCTGCAATTCCTCCGCGCGGCGCATGCGATTGCGATTGAGATTGAGCTCGGCATTGATCCCCGCGAGCTGCGCCTCGATTTCCGAGGAGTCGAGCGACACGAGCTTCGCGCCCTGACGTACGAGCTGGCCTTCAGCAAAGTGGATGGCGCTGATCCGGCCTTCCACTTCGGGCCGTAGCATCACCGATTCGTTGGCGAGGAGCGTGCCGACGGCGCTCACCTCCTCGCTGATGCGGCCCGTGATGACTTTCCCTGCTCGCACCGGCAGCTCACGCGGCGGTATCGTTTTGGCAGGGCCCGCTGCATGCGGCGCGGCGGAAGAATTGGCTACATACTTCCAGTAGTACCCGCCGGCAGCAAGCACGCCGACAGCAACAACCAGCAACAACAGCTTCTTCACCAGGTGGTCATCTAAAGGCAGAAAAGGGATGAAATTGTAACAGGTCCCTCCTCGCCTCTGCTCTGCTGCAGACGGTTCTCTTTCTGCAAAACAGGATGGTTCGAGCTTATTGATCCTCGTGCACAAATCTCCCCTCGCCCGCACCGCGGGAGAGGGGCGGGGGTGAGGGCAGAGCGTCGTCAGTCACTTTTACGACGCTCGTTAATGCAGTTTGATCCGCGGCTCGGTGCGCCGCGTAATCATGCGCGCCAGCGTATCGAGCAGCACTTTTGCGAAGCCATGAAGCGCATAGAGATGCATGCGGTAGAGCGAGACGTACATGAAGCGGGCGAAGAGTCCCTCGACGAAGATGCTGCCGCCGACGAGCGCGCCCATCAGCGTGCCGACGGTGGAGTACTCACCGAGCGAGACCAGCGAACCGAAATCGCGGTAAACGTAGGGCTTGAGCGGGCGGCCTGCGAGCCGCCGTGGCAGCATACGGGCGAGATGCGCAGCCTGCTGGTGTGCGGCTTGCGCCCGGGGCGGGACGCAACCCGGATGTCCCGGCCACGGGCAGCATGCACAATCGCCCAAACCGAAGACATTGGGGTCGCGCGTCGTCTCCAGCGTCTGTTTCACGACGAGCTGGTTGAGGCGATTGGTTTCCAGCCCGGCGATGTCCTTCAGAAAGTCCGGCGCCTTGACGCCCGCGGCCCACACCGTGAGTTCGGCCGCGATTCTCTTCCCGCTCGCTGTGAACACGCCGTCCGCAGCCACCTCGGTGACGCGCTCATTGGTGAGCATCTCCACATTGAGACC
>DATFGD010000033.1:0-3251 GCA_035249725.1 Burkholderiales bacterium | reverse complement strand
GGCGCGAGTTTCCACGCGAGCAGGAGCAGGGGAGAGTTCCAGGGGATGATCGCCGCGACCACGCCGATCGGCTCGTGGCGCGTGTAATTGAACGTATCCGTCTTGTCGGTCGGGATGACCGCGCCTTCGATCTTGTCCGCGAGCCCGCCGTAGTAGTAATACCACTGCGCCATGTATGCGGTCTGCGCGCTCATTTCGGCGTAGAGCTTGCCGTTGTCTCGCACTTCGATCTCCGCGAGACGTTTTGAGTTCTCACCGATGAGATCGCCGAGCTTGCGCAGCAGCGCGCCGCGCTTCGTTGCGTTCAGCCTCGGCCATTCGCCGGATGTGAAGGCCGTGTGCGCGGCCTGCACCGCGCGATCCGCGTCGGCCGCGCCGCCGCGTGGAATGAGCGCCCACGGTTTGCCGGTATAGGGATTGTCGCTTTCGAAATGCCCGCCGGCGGCGGCGTCCAGCCACATGCCGCCGATGTACATCTTGTAGCGGGTCAGATTTGCGTTCGCAGTATCCATGGCCTCTGCCTCTCGTCCTCAGTGTCCGGGCGCTCTTCAGAACCGCCTTGCGCGATGTCAGCCGGACTTCTCTTGGTACTCCCTCGCCCCACGTCAGTGGGGAGAGGGCTGGGGTGAGGGGAAACGCTCAATGCCGAGTATATCGATTGCATCACGCTTTCCATGTGGGTCAAGACGTCGTTGTCCCAAAATCTGATCACGCGGAAACCAGCAGCTTCGAGCACTTCTGTTCTTCGCGAGTCATACTGAGTACGCTCCGCGTGTTGACTTCCATCGAGCTCAATCACCAACTGCTGTTCGAGGCATACGAAGTCTGCTATATACGTTCCGATCGGATGTTGCCTTCTGAATTTGAAACCCTTCAAGTTGCGGTTTCTCAGCAGGTGCCATAGGCGGAGTTCTGCGTCTGTATCCCCGCGACGCGGGGCGAGGGAGTGTTTAATGAGTTCGCTCCGGAGTCTGGTGAAGATACGTATCCTTCGCTATCGCCGCGTCACGCAAAAGCGGCGGGGCCGAGCAGCGCTTCGCGGAAACGATTCTTCAGCACCGTGCCGTCACGCGGCGGCAGCACCATCGGCAGGCGATCCGGCTTCACCTTGATGACCGCGAATACAGGACCCGGCACCTTGTACAGGCGCGGTATCCAGCTCTTGAGCTGCGCTGCGCTGTAGATCGTTCCGGTGGTGGCGAAGCCCGCGGCTTTCGCCATGCCGGCGAGGTCCACGCCGAGCCGGGTGTGCGTGAGTTGCATGCCGGTTTCACCGTAGCGCTCGTTGTCCTGCACCAGGATCGAGAGGTTGCGTGCTTTCTGCACGGCGATGGTCGCGAGCGAGCCAAGCCCCATCAGCATCTCGCCGTCGCCGGTAATTACCAGCACGCGGCGGCCGGGCTGCGCCAGCGCGAGGCCCAGGCCAATCATCGCTGCGCCGCCCATGCCGCCCCATACATAAAAATTGAGCGGGTCGTCTCCCGCAGCAGCGATGTCCCAGCACGGTGCGCCGAGTCCGGCGACGATGAGCGCCTTGCCGCGCTGCTTGAGAATTTCGGCCGTGGTGGTGCGCCGGTCCAGAGTGGGTTTTTTGTAGGTCATTTGCCGAACGCCTTGGCGCCGATGACGCGCTGCCCGATCAGCACTGCTACCGCGCGGTAAGTATTGAACGCGAGCCGCGCGGCCGCGTCCACGGTTTCCGCCACATCAGCGGGGTCGTCCACGGTCTGCACCACGACGCTCATTCCCGCCAGCGCAGGCGCGGTACCCTGCGCCATCGGCACCTGCCACGGGTTGAACTCGCCCCATTGGCCACGCATGGTAACCAGCATGAGCAGCGGCACGCGGCATTCGTCCACGGTGCCCAGCATGTTGATGCAGTTGCCCACACCGCTCGACTGCAGCAGCAGCACGCTTTTCTCGCCGCCGAGCCAGGCGCCCACTGCCAGTGCCACGCCTTCCTCCTCGGTGGTGAGCGGGATCGCGCGCATCTGACGATCGGAACGCGCCATGTCGATGAGGCGGGCGTGGCCGGAGTCCGGAACGTATGCGATCTGACGGATGTTCTGTTCTCGAAGAATGCGGTGGATTTCCTCAGGCCAGGACATCGGCAGGCCGGCGGTCGGAGCGGCGGGTCGCGACGGACTCGACGCACTTCGCGTTTCGTTCTTCATCGTTTGTTTGATCCTTCGCGTGGATGGTCGATGCGGAAGCAGCGCGTATTGTCGTTCTTAACTGCGCCCGCGACAATGGCCCGGCGCGCAGCGCCGGTGGACGCGACTGCTATAATCCGGGCGTCCTCCCGTTGCCATTCCTGCCATGAATAATTCGTCCGATGCCTACGCCGACGTGCGCGAAGGGGTGCGCGCCCTGTGCAGCGAGTTCGACAGCGCCTATTGGCAGAAAGTGGACGAGGCGCGCGGCTATCCCGAGGCCTTCGTCGATGCGCTGACGAAAGCGGGCTGGCTCTCGGCACTGATTCCCGAAGCGTATGGCGGCTCCGGTCTCACGTTGACGGCGGCCTCCGTCATCATGGAGGAGATCAACCGCTCCGGCGGCAACTCGGGTGCCTGTCACGGGCAGATGTACAACATGGGCACGCTGCTGCGCCACGGTTCGGATGCGCAGAAACGCGCTTACCTGCCCAGGATCGCGACCGGCGAGCTGAGACTGCAATCGATGGGTGTGACCGAGCCGAGCGCCGGCACCGACACGTCCAAGATCAAGACGGTTGCAGTCCGCAAAGGCGAACGTTACGTCGTGAACGGGCAGAAAGTGTGGACGTCGCGCATCCAGCACTCCGAGCTGATGATCCTGCTCGCAAGAACCACGCCGCTCGCCGAAGTGAAGAAAAAATCGGAAGGCATGTCGATCTTCATTGTGGACCTGCGCGCGGCGGTAAAGAAGGGTATGACCATACGCCCGATACGCAACATGGTGAACCACGAAACCAACGAGATCTTCTTCGACAATCTGGAGATCCCCGCGGAGAACCTGATCGGCGAAGAGGGCAAGGGCTTCCGCTATATCCTCGACGGGCTCAACGCCGAGCGCATACTGATCGCGGCGGAGTGCATCGGCGATGGCTACTGGTTCATCGACCGTGCGACGCATTATGCACGCGAGCGCGTCGTGTTCGACCGTCCGATCGGTCAGAACCAGGGCATCCAGTTTCCCCTCGCGCGGGCTTACGTGAACGTCGAGGCCGCCAATCTCATGCGCTACAAGGCAGCGGCTCTCTTCGACGAGAA
>DATFGD010000032.1:0-8546 GCA_035249725.1 Burkholderiales bacterium | reverse complement strand
GCGAAGGAAAGCCAAGGCAGCCGGGGTGCACCTTGATTCCACTTTTGCGATACGATCGAGCGTTGCCATGCGGTACCTCCCTAACATCACTTTCACTGACAAGCGGACAGCGTCAAGTTTGACCGTCACATCTAACCGTCCCGAGGAGGTAGACTAAGTCGTATGCTGTCGGGCGGTTATGGACTATGCCACAGTGCCCAAATAGTAAAGCGCCGAATCGGCCGCTGTCGGAAACGCGGCCCGCATTCTGCTCAACCCCTTTTGAGAATATCTCAACGTGCTTAGTGCGCTGCCCCAGAAATCTTCGATAAGCTGCGAAAAAGTCAGAGATGAATGACGCTCTGCGAAACTCGCTATGGGGCGTCCCGGATCTGATCGCAGCCGACTTTCTTGAACTCGGGTATGCCGGTGGTGGTCGGAACGGTTGGCCACCGCGTGGAACCCGACTGGGTCTGGTGGCTCGGGTGGCGGCGACGGAAAGCGCGGTCTGCCGCCTCCCGTTTCGTACATCGTGCCGCTATGGATCTCCTACTATTAGTAGCGCTCTGCGTATTGATCCTCGCAGTGGTTCATCTTTCCGGTCGTCTGTAAGTGACGCAAAGCCATGCGGACGCCCAATCATTCGCTTCCGGCCGGATGTCGATTGCGAAGCGCCGTTGCCGCGATGCGGGCGTATGATCGGAGTACGCCATTGGAACAAACGGGGAACCCATGAATGAGAAAGAGATTATCGCCGCCGCTATTGCGGCAGAGGGACTTGCGCAGGTGGCGCTCGTTCTGCTCGTAGAGCAGGGCCTTATCAGGCGGGACGATGCCGTTGCGCAGGTTGAACGACTGATCAGAGCTCATCAGGGCGAGGCGACACCCATAAACAAGCTGGCCTCTGACAAGCTGAGCAAGTTTCTCGATGGCCTTCGTAAGACCGCTGAGCCCTATCGTCACTGACGTTTCCCCAGTCTGCATATCGGCCCGATGATCATTCGGTCGCGCTCAGCGAGCGAGGCACTTCGCGCGGGTTGTAACGGAACGAAAGAGGAATGACGGAAAGACAAGCACACAGGGGAGATCGCCGCTTCAGAGTGCTCTTTGTGTGCATGGGCAATATCTGCCGCTCACCGACCGCCGAGGGCGTGTTCAAGCGTCACGTTCGGGAGGCGGGTCTGGAAGGCACAATCTTGAGCGACTCGGCGGGCACGCACGATTACCATGTCGGCGAGCCGCCCGACCCGCGTGCCCGGGAAGCGGCGCTGCGGCGGGGCTACGACCTCGCGGACTTGCGCGCGCGTCGCGTGACCAGCACGGACTTTGCGGAATTCAATCTCATTCTTGCGATGGACGAGCACAACCTGGGCATACTGAGGCGGCAGTGTCCGCCCCAGCACGTGCACAAGTTGCAACTCTTCCTGGAGTTTGGCCGTCAGCGCGAAATTCGCCACGTACCCGATCCGTACTACGGCGGGCCTCAGGGCTTCGAAAACGTCCTGGATCTCATTGAAGATGCAGCGCAAGGATTGCTGCGCCACATCCGCACGCAACTTCTCGGTTAGCCGGTCATCGCCCTCGCTTCTTCTTTCGCCGCCTCATGTACGGGCTCAGGTTGTGCCTCCGGCGCGCTCTTCGTTTCCACCTGGATCAGGGGTTCATCGCTTACCGCTGGCGGTAAACGGCGTTCGCGTTTACGCGGCGGCGTCGCCGGTTCTTCTTCAGTCCGCGTCTGCGCAGCTTTGAGCTTGTCGCGATCCGTTTCGATCTGCGTCAGATCCGACTGCCAATCAAATTCGAGTATCGGTTTCGCGGGAGCCGAAGCCTCACTGTACTGCGGTTCCGCGCGCACCGTTTCGGCGGGCGTAGGAAATTGTGGAGGCAAGGATGCAGCTTCCGCTTCGTTAGGGAGTTCTATGGCAGGCGCTGCCGCAATCGGGATGTCTGCGGGCCGCTGTGAGGCTTCGTCGCGCTTTGCATCGACCGGCTCGTGCACGGTCGGAGTGACGGCTACGACCTCCTCCGGACGCGGTGTGGCCCCTATGGCAAGCTCAGATCCTTCACTGCCTCTTGTGTCCGTCGCTGCAGCGGGCACTCGTGACGGCATGCCTTCACGGTGTTCGTGACGATCGCGTCGGCCACGCCTGCGCCGGCCCCGTCCTTCACCATGTTCCCGCGGTGCCGGTTGCTGTGACGCCTCGCCCGGGCGGTGCGGCGCTTCGGCGGTAACGTCCTCCCGCGGCGGCCGCTGACGTTGCTGCTGCTGCTGGCTGTTTTCCTGGGATCGCGGTTCGTGGCGGCGTGCTTCTCCGCGGTCCTCCCGCCCGCGCCGCCGCGCGTGCTCGCGATCGCGGCGCGCTTCGCCCTGCGGATGGGGCGCGTCCTCTATCCGCGGACGAGGCGCCGCAGCGGGTGCGCGTTCGCGCCGGGCTTCGTCGCGCACCGGCGCACCGCCGCGTGGTCTGGCGTCACGCCGGCCCCGATGCGGCTGTTGGACGACTGGACGCGCCGTTTCGACAGTCGACGCGGGTAGGGCGGGACTGCGCTTGAACCATCCCATGATCTTGCCGATGATCGAAGCAGCTTCCGGCTGCGGTGCGAGCCGAACCGGTTCCGTGCTGGGTGCTGAAGGCGCTGGCTGGTGTGGTGTGATGCCTTTCACCGCCGCTTCGGCGCGCGGTACCGCTGCTTCCTGGCCCGCGGTCGACAACTTCTCTTCCTCGGCGGGCAGCTCTACGAGGTTATAACTGGGCGGCAGGGGCTCGGCCTGATTGAGGTCGTCATGCCGCATGCGGGTGACGGAATAGTTCGGCGTTTCCAGATGCATGTTGGGAATGAGCGTCACGGATACCCGATGACGTGCTTCGATCAACTGCAGATCGACCCTTTTTTCATTGAGCAGGAACGTCGCCACGTCGACCGGAACCTGCGCGTTCACTGCCGCAGTGTTCTCCTTCATCGCCTCTTCCTGGATGATGCGCAGGATATGCAGCGCCGTGGACTCGGTGCCGCGGATGTGGCCGGTACCATGGCATCGCGGGCAGGGGCTGTGGCTACTCTCGCCCAGCGAGGGCCGCAGGCGCTGTCGCGACAGCTCCATCAAGCCGAAGCGCGAAATCTTGCCGGTCTGGATGCGCGCGCGGTCCACTTTGAGCGCATCGCGGAAACGGTTCTCGACTTCGCGCTGGTTGCGCGCGCTTTCCATGTCGATGAAATCGATGACGATCAAGCCGCCCAGGTCACGCAGCCGCAACTGGCGGGCGATCTCGTCGGCGGCTTCGAGGTTCGTGCGAAACGCCGTTTCCTCGATGTCCGCGCCGCGCGTGGAACGTGCAGAGTTGACGTCGATCGAGACCAACGCCTCGGTATGGTCGATCACCACCGCGCCGCCCGAAGGCAGGTTCACCGCCCGCGAATACGCTGATTCGATCTGGTGCTCGATCTGAAAACGCGAGAACAGCGGTACGTCATCCTTGTACAGCTTCACGCGGCTGACGTTCGCCGGCATGACGTGCCCCATGAACTGACGGGCCTGTTCGTAAATGCTTTCGGTGTCGATCAGGATCTCGCCGATATCCTGGTGAAAATAGTCGCGGATCGCCCGTATGACGAGGCTTGATTCCTGGTAGATCAGAAAAGCGCCGCTCTGCTGCTGGGCGGCACTCTCGATCGCCTGCCAGAGCTGCATGAGATAAGCCAAATCCCAGTTCAGCTCCTCGACGTTGCGTCCGATGCCCGCGGTGCGCGCGATCACGCTCATGCCTTGCGGCACCTCGAGCTGGCTGATCGCTTCGCGCAGCTCATTCCGTTCCTCACCCTCGACGCGACGCGACACGCCGCCGCCGCGCGGGTTGTTGGGCATGAGCACCAGGTAGCGACCGGCGAGACTGATGAACGTGGTGAGCGCGGCGCCCTTGTTGCCGCGCTCGTCCTTATCCACCTGGACGATGACTTCCTGGCCTTCCTTCAGCGCATCCTGGATGCGCGCCCGCCCGACATCCGCGCCGGGTTTGAAGTAGGCGCGCGCGACTTCCTTGAAAGGGAGAAACCCGTGGCGCTCGCTGCCGTAATCGACGAAAGCAGCCTCGAGGCTGGGTTCGATGCGGGTGATGACGCCCTTGTAGATATTGCTCTTGCGCTGTTCCTTGCTGGAGGACTCGATATCGAGGTCGACAAGCTTCTGCCCGTCGACGATGGCGACGCGCAGCTCTTCGGCCTGCGTCGCGTTGAACAACATTCGCTTCATTGTTATCGTCTCCCGCGCTCAGACACGGGATGGGCAATCCTGCTCCGGCCTGCGTATGCGCAGGCGAAGTCCACCTATTCAGTCACGCGGTGCCATGAAAAGAAGGTGTCTTCATCGCGTTCGATGTATTTGCAAGTTTGCCGTTCGTGAGACCCGCGCGCTGCGCGGATGCCAGAAAATCGTCGTAGTGTTTTGAGCGCGTAATTCGTCTACTATCGCTACTTGGGGTGGTGAGCGACATTAACCAATCCAGCCGGCGGCATCGTCTCGTGCAGTGGCTTTGCGCTGGTCCGAGTTTGTTGCCTTGCAACGACTCGCGCGCTACCGAACGCCGACTGTGCAGGCCAGTCTCAATTCGCCCGCTCCGGCTTCCGCTGAAAGCATTTCAGGCAGAGCAAGCCGTGAGCCATTGATATTGATTTGAGCGCCGCGAGCAGCAATGTTTGATGGTGCTACGCTGGCGCAGTGCCGACCTCTGGGCGAATAGTATAAGCAAATGAAAGAGTTAAGTAAAGATTCCGCTACCTGGCACGATGTGGCGGAGGACGCGGCGGGCCAACGCATCGACAACTACCTGACGCGATTGCTTAAAGGCGTACCCAAGAGCCACATATACCGCATCCTGCGCGGTGGAGAGGTGCGCGTCAACAGCGGTCGCATCGGGCCGCAATATCGCGTTTGCCTGGGTGACCGGGTGCGAATTCCGCCGATCCGCGTCTCACAGCGCGTGTCGCACCCCGCTACGGTCTCCAGCGCGAAGCGCGTGGCGCCGCGGATTCTCTACGAGGACGAAGCGCTGCTGGTGCTGGACAAAGCGGCCGGCGTTGCAGTCCACGGCGGAAGTGGCGTGAGCTTGGGACTGATTGAGCAGCTTCGGCATGCACGCCCCGATGCCCGCTTTCTCGAGCTCGTGCACCGCTTGGATCGGGATACCTCGGGCGTACTGCTTCTTGCCAAGAAACGCTCCGCGCTCACGGCACTGCATGCACAATTACGCGCGGGACACGTGAAGAAATTCTACCTCGCCCTGGTTCACGGCGTCTGGCAGGGCCCTATGCAGGATATCCGGGTGCCGCTCAGTAAGTACGTGCTGGCATCCGGCGAGCGCCGCGTCAGCGTCCGGGAAGGCGGGCTCGCTTCGCACACGCGTATCCGGCTACGGAAGCGGCGGGGAGACTACAGCCTGCTCGAAGCGGAACTGAAGACCGGACGCACGCACCAGATTCGCGTCCATCTTACCCATTTGGGATTTCCGATCGCGGGCGATGACAAGTACGGCGACTTCGCCCTCAACAAGCAGCTGGCGCGTGCGGGCTTGAAGCGCATGTTCCTGCACGCCTGCAAGATCGTCGTCGAACATCCTCAGACCGGCAGCAGCATGGCGTTCGAGGCACCGCTTCCGGTAGATCTCGAGCGCTTTCTCGAGCACGTTTCAACGGTGGCTGAAACAGCGTAATGCCGAAGCGCTTCGATTTTCTGGTGTTCGACTGGGACGGCACGCTGATGGATTCCGCCGACGCCATAGTGGAGGCGCTCCAGGCAGCATGCCAGGACTTACAGCTTCCGGTGCCCACCGATGACAATGCGCGCTACATCATCGGCATGAGTCTGCGTGATGCACTGGCGCATATCCTGCCGGAACTCGATCCAGATCACCATCCCCGCGTTGCAGAGCGCTACCGCCATCACTTCTTATTGCGTGATGAGGGAACGAGCTTGTTTGCCGGCGCAGCGCACACCATCCGGGATCTCCACGCGGGCGGTTTCCTGCTCGGGATCGCGACCGGCAAGAGCCGCCGCGGGCTGAACCGTGCGCTCGAGGCGACCAGCCTGGCCGGGTACTTTCGTGCGACACGTTGTGCCGACGAGGGCCATTGCAAACCGCATCCGGGCATGCTGATCGAGCTGATGACGACGGTTTCCGTAACGAACAGTCGAACGTTGATGATCGGTGACACCAGCCACGACATGGCTATGGCGCAGAGCGCGGATGTCGCCCGCGTGGGCGTCGCGTATGGTGCACACGTAAAGCAAGCGCTATTGCCGTACGCGCCGCTCGCCTGTGTCGATACCGTATCCGAGTTGAGGGACTGGCTGATGACGCACGCATGAGAGCAGGCTTCACCGGACGGTAGGCATCGAGTTCCGGCTATACTTTCAGTTCTCACGATTCAACCGTTGTGCAAGGTGCAAACATGGCCGATACCGAATCTCACAAATCCGAAGAGCACTGGGAGCGCGCCATCCTGGAAAAGGTCGCGCTGGCTGCGGTCCAGGAGCAGCGGCGCGCTCGGCATTGGGGAATTTTCTTCAAGCTGCTGCTTTTCATTTATCTCTTCGCCTTGCTTTTCCTCGCAATGGGTTGGTGGGGGAAAAAGGATTCGCTGCCGGGCAAGCACACGGCACTCGTCGAAGTCCGGGGTGTCATCGGTCCGGAAGGCAGCGCGAGCGCAGACAACGTCACGACGGGCTTGCAGGACGCGTTCAAGGACAAGCGCACCCAAGGCGTGGTCATCCGCATCAACAGTCCGGGCGGGAGCCCGGTGCAGGCCGGTCATATCAACGATGAGATTCGGCGCCTCAGGGAGAAGTATCCCAATATCCCGTTGTATGCCGTCGTGGAGGACATCTGCGCTTCAGGCGGCTACTACGTTGCGGTCGCCGCCGATCAGATATTCGTGGACAAGTCGAGCATCATCGGCTCGATCGGGGTGCTGATGGACGGCTTCGGTTTTACCGGTGCGATGGAGAAACTCGGCGTTGAGCGGCGGCTCCTGGCAGCAGGTGAAAACAAGGGATTTCTCGATCCGTTCTCGCCGATCGAAGACTCGCAGAAGGCGCATGCGCAGAACATGCTAGGCGAGATTCATCAGCAGTTCATCAACGTCGTGCGTCAAGGGCGCGGCGACCGGCTGAAGGAGACGCCTGACATGTTCTCGGGACTGCTGTGGATCGGGACCAAAAGCATTGAGCTTGGTCTCGCCGATGCGCTCGGCAGCGTCGAGTATGTCGCGCGCGAAGTGATCAAGGCCGAGGACATCGTCGATTTCACGCCGCGGGAGAATATCGCCGAGCGGGTCGTGCGCCGTTTCGGCGCCGCGATGGCCGAAACGCTGCTGCGCTTGGGTACCGTCAACGCCTTGACTATTCGTTGATCTTAGGCAGACCGGATCCGCCCTGGGATAGTACTTTGGTCCCTTGTGTTTGTCATAAAAGTAGTGTCTTATAAGAAATAACAGGCCGGCCGGCATGTCGGTGCTGCACAGGGGGAGGACGGGGAGTGAAAAGGTCTCGCGCCAGGCTGGGCCGCCTAACGATTATTGCGGCCAGCATCCAGCTCATTTTCGCGAACGCGCCCGGCGCGCTCGCGAATCCCACGGGTCCGCAAGTCGTCAGCGGCGCAGCGTCGTTGCAGCGTCCCGACAGTCGTACCCTCAGCATCACCAATTCTCCGGGCACGATCATCAACTGGCAGGGCTTTTCGATCGGCGCCGGCGAGCTGACCCGTTTTATACAGCAATCGCCTTCGAGCGCGGTAATGAATCGCGTGGTCGGTGCCGATATCTCGCAGATACACGGGCAGCTCCTTTCCAACGGCCGCGTATTCCTGATCAATCCGAGCGGCATCGTCATCGGACCCGGCGCGATGATCGATACCGCCGGGTTTGTCGCCTCTACGCTCAACATGCTCGATGGCGACTTTCTTGCGGGCAAACTTAAATTCCAGGGCGATGCCAGCTCCGGTTCGATCATCAACCAGGGATGGATACGAACCGGTTACGGCGGGCACGTACTTCTGGTCGCGCCTCAAATCGAGAACAGCGGTCTGATCCACACACCCGGTGGCCAGATACTGCTTGCCGCCGGCAAAAAACTGACCGTCACCAGTCTCGACCTCGATGGCGTTCAATTTGAGGTTCAGGCGCCAACGGATTCCGTTCTCAATGTCGGCAAGTTGCTTGCCGATGGCGGTGCGGTAGGTGTTTTCGCAGGCAGCCTGCGGCACAGCGGCGAGATTCGGGCCAACGCACTGGTTTACGACCAGGCCGGACGCATCGTGCTGCAGGGGCAGAGCGAGGTCCAAATCGCGGCGGGCAGCACCACAAGCGCCGATGGCAAGATCGGTGGCGACATCACGGTGCAGTCGGGCGGACTAACCCGTGTTGCGGGAAGCGTATCGGCGCAGGGCAGCGCGGGGCAGGGCGGAAGCATCGCGGTGCTTGGCGACGCCGTATCTATAGTCGAGAACGCAGCGCTCAACGCTTCGGGCATCGCTGGCGGCGGGCAGATTCTCGTCGGCGGCGACTACCAAGGCAAC